>DATEWS010000356.1:0-27264 GCA_035257785.1 Pyrinomonadaceae bacterium | reverse complement strand
CCAGCACTAAATCCGCGCTCGCGATCAGTGTGCTTAAATCAGTGAACCCGCTCAGTGCACTGGCCCAGTCTGCGGCGGTGCAGCCAGTGTTCGCGCGTCTTGATGAATTCATCGCGCGTCACATGCGTGAGACGGGCGCCCCGGGCATGACACTCGCACTCGCAAATCGCGATGGCTTGATTCGCGCTTCGACTTACGGTTACGCAGATACCAAAGCCGGCTTGAAAGTCGCTCCAGAAACGATGTTCGAGATCGGCTCGATCTCGAAATCGTTCGTCAGCCTCGCGCTCTTACAGTTGCGCGACGAAGGCAAACTCGATCTCAACAAACCTGTCGTAGAGTATCTTCCATGGCTGAAGATCAATTCGAAGTTTGCGCCGGTTACCACGCATCACATTCTCAGTCACACCGCCGGATTGCCGGGTGCGCCGCTCCTCCTCGACGCGTTGCTTGCCGAACTTTGGACCGCGTACGAACCCGGCAAACGTTTCCTGTACTCAAACACTGGTTACAACATTCTTGGTTTCCTGATCGAAGCGATCGACAAACGGCCTTTCGCAGAAGCGATGCGCGCCCGCATGTTTACACCGCTCGGAATGACTGCGAGTTCACCAATCATCACCGCCGACTTGCGCAAGCAGATGGCGATCGGCTACGAGCCACTCGTCGAAGGCAAGCCTTACTTCCTGCATGGTCCACTCGCGGAAGCACAGTGGATCGAAGTCGATATAGCCGCCGGCAGCGTCGCTTCAACGCCGTCTGACATGGCGAAATACATGCGCATGCTTCTCAATCGCGGTGCGTTGCCGAAAGGCCGTCTGATCTCAGAAGACGGTTTTGCGCTTTTCACGAAGCCTGCCATCGATTCTCCCTATCGAGGCGAGCCCGCTTCGTATGGTTACGGTCTCTGGATCAGCGATATCGGCGGACACATGCGCCTGCGTCACACCGGCGGAATGGTAGCGTTTAGCTCTTCCATTGACGTCGATGTAACCGGCGGCATTGGCGCTTTCGCATCTGTGAATGCAAACCTTCGTGGTTATCGACCGGTTGCCGTGACGAAGTATGCGATTGAATTGTTCAACGCGTCGGCGGCGGGTAAACCGCTTCCCGACCCACCGGCGCCGCCACCTGCTCCCGATGAAGTGAAGAACGCCGCTGACTACGCCGGAAGCTACACGTCACCGGACGGAAAGAAACTCGAAATCGCAGCGGAAGGCGACAAGCTGATCCTTGTACACGCGAATCGCAGAATCGTGCTCGAACGCGCGGGCCCGGATCGCTTCATCGTCAAGCACCCTGATTTCGATACTTATCTGCTCGGCTTCGTGCGCGAGAACAAAGAGGTGACGCAGGCATTTCACGGCGCTAACTGGTATATGGGCGCGAAGTACACTGGTCCAAAGACTTTCGAAACGAAAAAAGACTGGGAAGCTTTCGCCGGTCACTATTACAACGATAGTGCCTGGTATGGTGACGCGCGCGTCGTATTACGCAACGGACAGCTTTTGATCGATGGTGTGCAGCCACTCGTTCCGCGTGGCGATGGAAAATTTGGAGTCGGTGACCCGGACGGGCCGGATTGGATCAGCTTCGAGACGGTTGTTGATGGACGTGCGATGCGTCTCAACTACTCGGGCATCATCTTCCGCCGCATCTTTACGCCCTAGCTCACATGAGCAGCGACTCGACGCGATGCGCATGGACCATCTCTTCACACGGTGACCACGCAAACACGGTGAAGCGTCCATCCTGCGAGGCGACTAACGCCAGCGCCTCGCGTTGATCGAACACAAACTGCGCGGCCGAAAGATGTCGCGTGCCGCCGTGCTCAGTCGGTTGGACCACCACCGGAATATTTCCTACCACCGGCTCCGTGATGACCCACTTGTCAACGGGCGGGCAGCCTTCGCGTCGCCGTATCTTCGCGCCGAACGCGAGCACTTCATATCGATCGTTGATGACGGTCGCGCCATCAACCGCAGTCATTCCACCGATCGTGTCCACCACGCGTCGCAAAGCGCTTGCCCACTCACGTCGATCTTCCTCAGCAACTTCCTGCCGAATTAACTCCGAAAGTGTCTTAAACGCGGGCGTGATTGAATAAAGAATGGGTTGTGCAATCGACTCTCGCCACTTCTGAGAGCCTGACGGCACGACCAGCATAATCCCACCATGTCCCTGTGCGCGCATCGAGGCGCTGAGTTGGACCAGCACGTTCAACCGGTGATGTGGTCCATTCGTTGCCGCCGCGGTGAAAGCCAGCAATGCTTTCAGCAACGACGGGCAGTCAGGCAGGCTCGTACCTTTCTCATCGATGACTTTGACGACTTCACCCTTGAGCACCGCAACGTTGGCATACTTTCCAAAACCATCAAGACGACGATGCTTAACGACGAGCAGTCCCGGCTCGATATCTTCGAGCACGAAGCAGAAGCTGGGAATGGTCCGCGTCGTTCCCCAAACTCTTAGTTCATCGCCGTAATTCCAAACGCCGAGATGAATCTCAGGACGCTCGACTGCGGGCGCGAGCTTCGTAAGAACACCGGCAGTCAACGGCAGCGCGTGCTCAAAGACCATCGGCTGTCCGGCTGCTTCAGGCGGCAGAAACGCGATTGAGATCTTCGGAAAGCGACCTTCCTCCGGACGAAAGCTGGCCCAGAAAGTCGCGTTGATGATCGCCGCAATCGAACGCGCATCAGGTTGCGGCGCGAGGCCGTCTTCACCAAGCCGGCGCGCCTCAGCCAGGTAGCGCACAAAGTGCTCCTCAACTAGCGGCGCGACTGTGTTGGCGGCTTGATAGGTTGGGTCAGTGCTCATAATTCTATTTGCCGGTAAAGAGTGTGTTCTCGTCAACAAAGCAAAGCCCGTTGCCCCAGGGATCGTACGCGTAAAACGATCGCTCACCCCAGGGCCGTTTGACGATCTCGCCGGCGCTCGCGCCGTGAACGTCTTCATTTGAGAGACATCCCAACTCGCGCGCTCGCTGGTAAACCGCTTCGAGGTCGTGCACCGAAAAGTAAATGTAATCGGGTAGCGGCTTGGGCTGGAGAGCTTCGCCGGTGACGTCGACGAGAGCGAGTATCACCGGACCACAATCGATGTAATGACGTGACCCGCGCGGAATGCGCCGGCCGCGATCGGCGAGGAGCTTTCCGTAAAACTCTTCGGCCTTGTCGAGATTGTCGACCTGTAGAATGATCCGGTAGAGTGTTGGCGCCATCGTCGTTCCTTTCGCTGAGTTTTGTCACAGATTAACGCAGATGAGTGTTGATTATCCATGAGACGCGATCCTTTCCCGTTTGTGCTGGATGAGTTGCAGCCGATTCGCCCGACGGTGAAACGCGCGTTTGGTTTAACTTACGTCTATCTCGACGAAAAGCTGCTGTGTTGCCTGCGCGACAGCGAAAAGCTGCCGGCGACGAACGGCATGTGGTTGTTTACTACTATCGAGCACGTTGATAGTCTGGCGCGTGAGTTTCCAGACTTGCCGCGCCGTTGTTTGTGGCGCTCGGGCCGGAACGCGTGGGTCATTCTTGCGTCGCGTTTGGAATACTTCGAAGAGTATGCGTTCAAGGCGTGTGAGTTGATGCTCCACGGCGACCGGCGGATTGGCAGACTCTCTCGGGGTCAGCGTGTTTCACCCGCGCATGCGCGCGTGGAGTATTAATCATGAGCAAGGATCACATTCGTCATCGATTCGGCGCGGTGCGACCGTATCTTTACGGTTATCCCGACCTGTTCGACATGGTCCAACATGCCTTCGGCGCAGTGGAATTGGAGCGTTTTGAGTTTGGCCCAAATGAGTATCACATCGAGGCTCAGATCGGCGATTCGGTAATCGTGCTTGAACTCATGCCGGAGCCGCCGGCGACTGCGACGCGCGCTTCAATCTACGCCTATCTTTGGGACGTCGATGACGCTTACCAGCGCGCGATTGAAAAAGGAGCGACTTCGGTCGCCGCGCCGCAAGACAAGCCATACTCCGAACGACAAGCCGGCGTGAAGGATTCGTTTGGCAACATCTGGTGGATTTCGACGTACAAGGACCTGAACGCATCTTGAATACAATGAACGTCGACGATGAGAAAGATTTTGGTCATTGGTTCGGGCGGTTCGGGTAAATCCACATTTGCAATGCGGCTTGGTGAGTTGCTGAATCTCGAGGTCAGTCATCTGGACAAATTTTTCTGGCGTCCGGGATGGGCCAAGCCTGAGCCGGAGGAATGGTTAGGAAAAGTTACAGAGCTAACCGATCGCGATTCGTGGATTCTGGACGGCAACTACTCCGGCACGTTGGACCTCAGACTTCAGAAGTGCGATACCGTTGTTTTTCTGGATCTATCGCGCTGGTTGTGTCTGTGGCGCATCGTGAGGCGAAGCTTGCGTTATCGAAACGGACGCCGGCCGGATATGGCCGAAGGTTGTCCGGAGCAGCTCACGCTCGAGTTTGTATTGTGGGTGTGGCACTATCCGCGTCGTTCCAGGCCAAAGATTGCGAGGCTGCTGCGCGAACAGTGTCAAGAAAAACAGATCGTGTGGTTGCGTTCACGGGCTGAAGTAGAAAGATTTCTTGAAACGATTCGAGCTTAGAGGCTAACGAATGGATAAAACTGAACCCGACACTGGATTGAGCTTCGAGCGTGTGGTGTTTTTTAGCGACGCTGTGTTTGCGATCGTGATCACGTTGCTCGTGCTCGAGCTGAAAGTTCCTCATTTGAGTGAGCACACTGAAACCACACTCCGCAGCGCGTTGATCGAACTGGTTCCGAATGTCGCGGGATTCGTGATCAGCTTCCTGATTATCGGCTTGATGTGGATCGAGCATCACCGCATCTTTCGCTACATCGAAAACTACGATGCTGGTCTGTTGTGGCGAAATCTCTTTCTCCTGCTTTGCGTTTCGTTTGTGCCATTTCCGACGGCTTTGTTTAGTGAGAATTTTTGGAGTCGTACTGCGTTCATTCTTTACACCGGCAGCTTTGGCGCAGTGGCCACAGTGAAATTTTTGATCTGGCGACATGCGACTAAGGCAAAGTTGTTGAAGCCAACCGTGACGCCCGAATTACAACGCCGCATTGCGCGGCGCTCGCTCGCGGTGCCGCTCGCGTGTGCCGGAGCGATCGCGTTGTCGTTCATCAGTATCCTGGTGGCGCCGCTCAGCTTCATGTTCATTCCGCTGCTGGCGCGCTTGCTCGATCCGACTTCAAAGACCAAAACTGAAGCGGCTGCCGTCAGTGAAGCGGCATAGTTCAGGGAGGGTACGATGGAACCAGGGATGGCTACGCAAATACCTGTTGACCGTTTCAAAACGCAACTACTCGAATGTTTGGAAGAGACGTTTTCCAACATTCGCGGAATCTATCTCGATAAAGAAACGTCTCTATACGAAACGCTCGAAGGAGTTTCAGCGCCTGAAGCTTCGCGGGCTATTTCACCGAAGTCCGCCACGATTGCTGCTCAAGTCGAACACGTGCGGTTTTATCTCGACGTGCTCGACGAATTCATGCGCACTGGAATAGATAAAAAGAATAATTGGCGCGAGATCTGGGAGAAGGTGCGTGAAGTGACACCCGAGCAGTGGGACGACATCAAGCGGCGTTTGCGACAGAGTCACGAACGCGTGCTCGCAACTATCAACTCATACGAAACGTGGGACGGTGAGAACGACATCGCCTCTGCTTTAGCGATACTGGCCCATACTGCTTACCACCTCGGTGGAATTCGTTACGCACTGGGAGCGATCAGGGCAGGAGATGGACCAGCAAGTCTATAAACTCGCGGAAACAATCTGGGACTATCATCGAATGAAGCAACCGGTCGCGAAGGCTGACGCGATCCTTGTGCTTTGCAGTCACGACGAGCGCGTTGCTGAACGAGGAGCGCAACTGTTTCTCGAAGGCTTCGCTCCGCTGATCATCTTCTCAGGCGGGCATGGAGCCATCACTCGCGAACTCTGGCCGGAACCGGAAGCTGAACGATTCGCACGCATTGCGATGAGTCTAAATGTTCCTCGTGAAAGTATTTTGATTGAACCGGAGTCAACAAATACGGGTGAGAATTTCAGGTTTACGAAGAGACTACTCGATGAGAAAGGGCTTGATCCACACAAGTTCATCGTCGTGCAGAAGCCGTATATGGAACGTCGCAGTTATGCGACGTTTCGAAAGATGTGGCCCGAGAAGGAAGTGATCGTCACGTCACCGCAAGTTTCGTTTGGAAGTTATCTTGAGGAGTATGCGAATCGATCGTTAACGGTGGCGGATGTGGTCAGTATAATGGTGGGCGATCTACAAAGAATAAGAATCTACCCCGCGCGCGGTTATCAGATCGAGCAGGAAATACCCGAGCCGGTATGGCACGCGTTCGAACTCCTGGTGCGTGCCGGCTACGACAAGTACCTAATCTAACCTCAAAGTCCTTAGGAAATTCTCAATTAGTTCTTAGAGTCGCTCTCTATTCGCGAGCTTACAATTTAGTTGATCGCGACATGCCAGATGTGGCATAGTCGCGAGCGATGGAGGAACCTCACCGCCTCAAACGTGTCGTTTGGATTGGCTGGTCTCGGAGAGATTTGAAATCGTTTCCCGATGACGTCAAACGAGCTATCGGTGTCCCACTGTATCAGGCTCAACTGGGAGCCAAGGCTCCTTCAGCTAAGCCTCTTTCCGGCTTTCGTAGTGCAGGCGTTCTCGAAATTGTTGCGGACTACTACTCTGATACCTACAGGGTAGTTTACACCGTGAGGTTCGGCGATTTCATATATGTTCTGCATGCTTTTCAGAAGAAATCGAAGAGAGGCGATACAATACCAAAACATGATGTCGCTCTGATCAGATCCAGGTTAGAGAGCGCCCAAGAGGATTACAGGTATCGGGATAGGTTGAATGAAAAAAAAGACAGCCAAAGGGGCGGCAGCCAAACGTAAAAAGGCGCGAGAGAAGCGCGCCGAGGTCGAACTTAGCAGCGGAAATGTCTTTGCTGACCTTGGTTTACCGGATGCCGAGGAATTACTTCTAAAAGCCAGGCTGGTTGTCGAGATCTCGCAACTGATTAAGAAGAAGGGGCTGACGCAGGCGGAAGTTGCCAAGCGAACAGCCTTGGATCAACCTAAAATCTCGCGGCTATTAAACGGCCATCTCCGCGGTTTTTCGGCAGATCGCCTTATCACCATTCTCAATCGCCTGGGTCACAGTGTCGAAGTGCGCATCTCCGCGAAGGAGCGTGCTCCGGAAAAGTCTCACACCCGCGTATTGCTGGGATAACTCAGTTCACGAACCGGCGCAATTGCACGCTGATGGCGAAGCCGATGGCGATGAAGGTGGCGCTGAGGGACGCGAGGCCGGCGCTCATCAAAGGAAGAGGGACGCCGATTACGGGAGATATTCCGAGGGCCATGCCGATGTTGATGAAGATCTGAAATGTCAGGCCGCCCACGAAGGCCATGATGAAGAGCATGCCCATGCGATCCGACGAACGGCGGGCGCCGGTGATCAAACGCGATAACAAAATCACGTAGGCTATCAGGACCAACACACAACCGACGAATCCCGAGTTCTCGGCAGTTACTGCATAAATGAAATCCGTGTGCGGCTCTGGCAAAAACTTCAATCCACTCTGTGAATACTCGGCCGAGGAACGTGATCCAAACAAGCCGCCTTCGCCCACCGTCAAGATCGACTGCCAGGTGTGATAACCGATGCCACGCCGATCAGCGTTTTCCGGATCGAGAATGACGTTGATGCGTTCCTGTTGATACCCTTTCACCGCGCCCGTCTTAACACCAACGATATAAGCCAACGGAATCATAATCACGGCGAGCAACACGGCCGCTACCACGAGTCTCAGCCTGATCGCGGACAGGAACAGAACGACGGCGAGAATCGGCAGGTAAGTCAGCACTGAACCAACGTCTGGCTCGAGCAGAATCAGTCCGATCGGCAACGCGAGAATTAGCCCGCCGATGATCATCTCTTTGAGTCGAAGCACCTCGATGCGGTTCTTGCCGAAGTATCGCGCAAGCATCATCGCCGTCGTTACCTTCACAAACTCCGAAGGCTGAAACTGTCCGATGCCCGGAACCTTGAGCCAGCAGCGCTGGCCGTTGATCTTCAACCCAATACCCGGTATGAGCACGACCACGAGCAGTATCAATCCAAAGATATAAAACGCGGGCGCGAGGTTAAGCAGCTTGCGGTAATCGGTGAACGCGATCGCGAGCATTGCAACCAGACCGATCGAGAGTCCGATCAGTTGTTTGACCCAATACGTCTCGGTTGGTTGCGCGTTGCGAATCTGGATCGTCCCAAACAAGACGATGGCAATCGCCAGGAATGCGATTATCCAGTCGAAGTCGCGCCAACTACGTTTGTGAATGATTGCGACCATTAATGATTACGAATTACTGCTTGTTGCTGAGTCGCGGTGGCAGCATTCGCGGCAATAGGTTTACGCTTCGCCGCCGGAGTAGCGGGAGTTTCCTTCTTGGCGATTTGCGCCACCGCACCTGGCGGGTCTTCATGCCGGGTATTGCGATAGTAAACGTCGTAAACGCCGCGCACCGCCGGCGCTGCGTTCGCTCCACCGAATCCCGAGTTCTCAATCAAAGCGACGAGGGCAATCTCCGGTTTGTATGCTGGTGCGTAACTGACGAACCACGCATGATCCTTGTTCTTGCCAGTGTCTTTGCCCAGCCCAACGACCTGCGCCGTGCCGGTCTTGCCTGCGATATCGAAGCCCGCCATCTTGATGGCAGCGCCCGTGCCGCCAGCATTCACTACGCCCCACATTCCGTCGACGACTCTCTGATGAATGGCTTCCGGAATCGGAAGCACTTTCGGATTTGGCCGCGACGGATCGAGCGGTTGGAAAGTCACGGCCGGTTTGTAATCAGGCGTTCCCTGCGTGCCGAATGGCCGCACTTCCTTTAACAAGTGGGGCACGTACATGCGTCCACCGATGCCGATGGCCGCCACCGTTCTCAACAGCGAAATCGGAGTGATGATGTCGTAAACCTGTCCGAACGAGGAATAAACCGTGTCGATATCGCGCCACTCCGGATCGCGTGGTTGCATGCGGCGCTTGAACTCGCGTGACGGCGTCCAACTCACAACTTCGTTTGGCAGGTCGATGCCCGTACGTTTGTTCAGATCAAATTCATCAACCATCTCGACTATACCGTCGATACCCATCTTCAAACCGAGACGATAAAAATAGCCATCGCAGGAATGAATGATCGCGGTTTTGACGTCGGGACTGCCGTGGTTGCCCATGCAGCGCGTGAACTTGTTCCCGACTTGAATACCGCCGCCACAAACAAGATTCGAGTGCTCGAGTGTGATAGCGCCCTGCTGAAGTCCGGCAACGGACATCGGGATCTTCCACGTTGAACCCGGAGGATAACGACTCTGGATCGCGCGGTTCAGTAACGGCGTTTCTGGATCGTTCAGCAACGCGGCGTACTCCGCTTTGCCTTCTTTGCTCGTGATGCGCTGCGAGAAGAGATTTGGATCGAACGACGGAGCCGATGCGAGCGCGAGGATCTCGCCGTTGTTTGGATCCATCGCGATGATGACGCCACGTTTGGTGGCGGAGTTTGCGAGTTTGTCCTCCGCGGCGTGTTGTAGATCGAGATCGATAGTAGTGACGAGGTCGCGGCCCGGAATCGGTGGAACTGTTTCGAGTTCATCCTGAATGCG
Organism: Pyrinomonadaceae bacterium; assembly: GCA_035257785.1. GTDB lineage: Bacteria > Acidobacteriota > Blastocatellia > Pyrinomonadales > Pyrinomonadaceae > PSRF01. The sequence goes on along the minus strand of DATEWS010000356.1, from coordinate 17,566 downwards.
CCCGCGACTGTCGACGATCACTTCGCGATAACCGTCGCGACCGCGCAGGTAGTCGTCGTAAATCTGTTCGATACCGCTGAGACCGATGACGTCGCCGGGCTTGAGACCTTTATCTTTTGACGCTTGTTGCTTGAGTTGTTCCGGACTGATCTCGCCGACGTAACCCAGCACGTGAGCGAGCGAGCCATTGTCCGGATACCGGCGCTGCGGTTGTTGTTCAACGCGTAATTCAGGGTATTCGAGATTGTGTGCTTCGACCCACGCGATGTCGCCCGGTGTTGCGCCCTGCTTGACCTGAATCGACTCGAACGCAGGCATCGTCTTCACCATCTCGAAATAGTCGCGCAGGATGTCTTTATCAACGTTCAATCCTTCGGAAAGTGGTTCGACAAGCGAGCTGAGATCCTTACCCTTCACGTCTTCGCGCGAGAGGATGACGTTGTAGATGGGACGCGAATCGACGATCACGTGGCCATTACGATCGAAGATCACGCCGCGTGGCGCAGGTATCGGGAGACGGCGGCGTCGCTGGTTTTCCGCGATCTCGGCGTAACGTTCACCTCTGACCACTTGCAGAACGTACAGCCGCACGCTGAGCAAACCGAGCATGACGACGACCAATATCTGGACGAAGCGGAGCCGTGCGCGAAGGTTTTGTGATGAGTCTTCGAATTTCATGGCTGTTGCGCCTGATACTTAGTGCTTTGTCCTATGTAGCAAGTTGTATGCGAAAGGACTCGGGTCAGTACCGTAACGCGGTAGCGTCGGGTTGGCGTTCAGCATCAGGCGCCTGCTTGCGCAGCGTTAACCCGACGCTACCGCGTTACGGTACTGACCTCATTTCCCTATCTCCTTCTCAGCGGTCCTGTCGTACGTCGAGCCACGCGACGGCGTGTGGCGAATTGTCGCTTCTGCGATGAACGCTCCGCGACCAGAGCGTCGAGCAGATAAAGCATGACGGTTCCCACCACCGTCGTGGCTATTAGTTTATAAGATATCGTCTGCATGAGGGGAGCCACCGGCGGATAGTTCAATACCCTGTGCCAAAAAACATAGATTACCGAGTCGAGCAGGGAACCAGCTGCGAGCACCGGAATTCGCAGCAGTGGGTTCTCAAGATTTACGCGCGTGGCCGCGAAATAGATGATGTACGCGGTCAGCGTTTTTGAAAAACCACCGGCGCCAACCAAACCGCCGCTCGACGCGTCAACGATGATTCCCGCGAGCGTTCCAACTAGCAACGCCTGCCACGCATCACGCTGCAAGGCGATGTAAACCACTACCACGAGCGGAAAATCGATGTAGGAGAGCGGCCGCCAAACTTCAGGCAGCGAAAGCTGTAGCAGTATCGAGACTAATAAAACTACGACGATCTTAAGCTGCGACATAAAGACATTGCCGATTGCCGCCACAACAAGGCACCAAAAACGCAAACCAAGCTGGCATTAAGTTTTGTGCTTCAGGTGCTTTTTTGTGGCTCATCTCCTGGTTCTTTCTGCGTTCTGCGGGGTTTGTTCGGGCGTAGGACGCGGGGGCGGGTGATAGATAAGCACTGCAACTTCTTCCAGATGATCGAGCTGTGCTCCGGGCTGAATGAGAATCTGATGTGCCGTCGTCGCGGTTCCACTTTTCACATCAACAACCTTGCCGACGTTCAAACCCGGCGGATAGATTCCATCCTGACCTGTGGTCATCACGTAGTCGCCGACTTCAACTTTTTCGAGTCCGGAAACGTAACGCATTTCGATCAACGCGACATTGAGATCTGCGCGGCCGCGAATCGAGCCTAGCGCGCCTGACTGGCCCAGTTGACCGACAACAGCGCCGGCACCCGCCTTCTCATCGGTGATCAGCATTACCTGCGAAGCCCATGGACTGACAGTGATAACGCGTCCGACGATACCGCCAGGTGTTACCACCGGCATGTTTGGTTCGACTCCGGAACTACTGCCGCGATTGATCGTGATCGTGTTGAACCAAACTGAAGGATCACGCGCGATAACGCGCGCCGGAACATTCTTGATGCTGGTCTGTTCGCTGAGACCCAGCAGGGCCTTGAGCCGATCGTTCTCCGCCGTGGCCTGACGCGCCGTGTGCAACTCGGTTTCAACTTCGCTTAAACGCTGCTTTAGTTGGTCATTTTCAGCGGCGGTGCTGCGGAAATTCCAGATTTGCCGGAAGAAACCGGAAGTGGCGCCAGTGGCTTTTGACGACACGTTTTGGAGTGGCGAAGCAAACGTTTGCGTCCAGATGCGAAGCACCTTTTGGCGCCCGTCAGCGTCACGCGCGTCCACTGCCATGATGATCAGATTGGTGACAAGCAAGGCCACGAGCCAGATGGGAGCTCGCTGTCGAATTTCTCTTTGTGTGCGAACCGAAGCCACAGATATTTCTAAATCTTATCCACAGATTACACCGATTACATGAAAACAATCTGTGTAATCTGTGGATGGTATTTTACATTCCGCTTACCATCGTGTTTTCCCACTTCACACGCTTGAGCAGATCGAAATCCGACAACATTTTTCCAGTGCCCAACACGACCGAGGCAAGCGGATCGTCAGCGAGTGACACGGGCAGTCCCGTTTCGATCGAGAGTCGCTTGTCGAGATTCTTCAGTAACGCGCCGCCACCGGTAAGTACGATGCCACGCTCCACGATGTCGGCGGAGAGTTCAGGTGGAGTTCGTTCCAACGCCACGCGCACGGCGTTAATGATCGTGGAGATTGAATCGGCCAGGGCTTCGCGCACTTCTTCGTCCGTGATCGTGATCGTCTTCGGAATACCTTCGATGAGGTTGCGACCGCGCACTTCGAAGGAGAGTGGTTCATCGAGCGGATACGCGGAACCGAGCTCGATTTTGATCGCTTCGGCCGTTCGCTCACCGATCAGAAGGTTGTACTTCCGTTTGATGTACTGGATGATTGCTTCATCCATCTCGTTTCCCGCGACGCGAACCGCACGCGAGTAGACGATACCGCTCAGGCTGATGACTGCGATGTCCGTGGTCCCACCACCGATATCGACCACCATGTTTCCGTGTGGCTCAGTGATCGGCAAACCGGCGCCGATCGCCGCCGCCATCGCTTCTTCAACCAGATAAACTTCGGAAGCCTTGGCCCGGTAAGCTGAGTCTTCAACGGCGCGTCTTTCAACTTGAGTTATCTCGGAAGGAATACCGATGACGACGCGCGGGCTCACCCACGTTTTTCCGTTATGGGCCTTGCGGATGAAGTGCTGAAGCATCTTCTCGGTGACTTCGAAGTTTGCAATCACGCCGTCCTTCATGGGCCGGATGGCGACGATGTTGCCAGGGGTTCGGCCCAACATGTCTTTGGCGTCACGCCCGACAGCCTCAACCTGGTTGGTTACTTTATTGATTGCGACGATGGACGGTTCGGAAACAACGATACCGCGCCCCTTCGCATAGACCAGCGTGTTTGCCGTCCCAAGATCAATAGCGAGGTCGCTGGAAAACAGACTGAAAATAGATTTGAACGCCATCTAGACTCACTTCCCGTGGATGTAGACTGGAACTTCGGGTGGGATTGGCGGTAAATGTCGCCCAAACACGTCCGAAACGCTAAGATACACTCTTAACATACAAACCGTAAACGAGAAACTTTACACGGTTTAACTGAAGATTGCACTGAACCGCACAGCTTAGATATGCAAATCTGTGTAATCAGTGGTCTCAGGGTTTGCTGCGATGCGCTTCACCGGATCGCGTGACGCTAAATCAGCCGCGAAACGCACACAGTTTTTGTTCGCGGCTTTGGCCTCGTACATCGCCGTATCCGCACATGCGATCAGTTGTTGGGGGGATGAAGCATGTTTCGGAAATGCTGCTACGCCGAAACTCGCAGTCAGGGAAAGTTGTAGTCGTCGTCCGCCAGTGAAGTTATGACGTGTGATGCGATGCCGAATACGTTCGGCGACCTGGCCCGCGAGTTCCGTTCCCGTGTCAGGCAGAACAATCACAAACTCGTCGCCACCGTAACGGGCCACGGCATCAGTATCGCGAATCGATGAAAGGATCACGGCGGCCATCTCCATCAGCACGTGCGAGCCGACAAGGTGACCGTACTCGTCGTTGATCTGTTTGAAGTCGTCGAGATCGAGAAACAGAGCCGCGACGCTCGTTCCGTAACGACGCGCGCGCCGGATCTCGTTCAACAAGAATTGGCGCAGGTATCTGGCGTTGTGAAGTTTTGTAAGGTCGTCTGTTTGCGAAAGTCGTTCAGCTTCCGCGATACGAACGGCGTTCGCGAGTGCCGAAGCGATTGGGAGTGCGAGTGAGTCGAGTAAAGCGACGTCGGTTTTCTTAAAAGCGTGCGCCCCGGACCCTTCACGAACGCCTTCGATCACTCCGAGGATTCGTTCACCGCAGATCAACGGAACGGCAACGACGAACTGTCCGCGTTCTTTTCGCTTGATCGTGCCCATGCCCGCTGCCGCACGTTTTGCTGCTTTCGATTCCGAGCCGATCGGAAGATCCGGTTCGGCGTTCAGCAGGCGTCCCCAGTCGTCTTCTGTCCGGTGCTCCTGGCCCGCTTTTCGAACTGCGATCGCTTCGAGCGTTGAACCTTCAAAACCTTTGGACTCAGTAAACAGGTAGATGGCCCAACGATCCGCTTTGATCAAGTCGGCGAGACCAGCAAGGGCTGTATTTGCGGCGCCGCTTTGATCGCCGCTGAAGTGCAGGGAACAGACGAGTTCAAACGCTGCACGCAGGTGAGTGAATTTGATTTTCGGTGGCAGAGAAGAGGGAGTGGTTTCAACCGTCTCCTGAATTAATTCCGGGAGATGCAAGTCGCCAGTATTGCCGTGACCTTCAATCTCGCGAAGCAGAGCCGGAAGTTGTGCCGACTTGTCAGCAATCGCCGCAAAGCCGAGGCGTTTAAGAGTAGTGCCGTCGAGGCTGCGCAGGTTATGACTCTGATATCCGTTGGTCTGACGTCGACAGGCGATCAGCGGCGCGCCTGGCCAGAACGCCTTCGCGTGATCGATCGCAGTGTGCAACTCGACCATGTCCGCGCCGGGAACCACTTCATAAAGCACTGCTAACGGCGGTGGTCCTTCCGCATCGCGCACGCCTTCCCGTTTCTGCTGCTTGGCCAGTGCGACTTCAACCTCGACTTCACGCAAACCCTCGATCAGAGTTTTCACGCCAGCCGCACGCAACGCCTCGATCAACTCATAGGCGGGTGCTTCGTGAGCATCTGTCAATAGGATTACGTGACTCATCTGGCTCAGGTCCTGCCGCGTGCGGGACGTGCGGAAAGTGAAACTTTGTATTGACTGCTGTTCCCCTGTGAATCTCGTGCTTCAACTACAAGATCGCGTGTTGCGGCCGCAGCGGTGACTTGAACCTGGAACGCGCCGTCGGAAGCGGCGATTGTTTCGCGACCGGAAACGCGAATCGTTGTGCCGGGTTCGGCCTTGCCGCGAACGAGATAGATGTTGCCCCCTAAAAGTTCACTGGTAAGACTTGAAACACTGACTTGCGATCCTGTGCCCTTGGTCGTGACGATAAATTTCAGCGGATCGCTCCAGTCACTCGCCTGCCCACTCGCCGCAGTTGCTCGCACGCGCCAGAAGTAAACTCCGGGACGAAGATCGTCCGCGCCAAACTCCGTCGCCACCAGTTGATCGCGCTCGATAACTTTTCCATCAGTGACGAAGAAAGGCGATGTTGCCACTTCCACACGATAATAAGCAGGCGTGCCTGACTGCGGTCGCTGCCACTTCAACGCAACGCTCGCAGCTCCATTACTGCCCACGTTAACTTCCTCGAGATCGTGTGGCCTGGCAGGTTGCGGAACATCCAACAACTTCTGAGCGGGCGAAATGCGGCCCGAGTTGTTTACCGAAACATACTCGCCTCCGCGTATCGAAGTCTTATCACCAGCGTGGTTGGTGGTTTCGATCTGACCAGTGGAAACACGAATTTCTTCGGTGCCTTCCGGATTAACTCCGAAACTGGCGTTCGTCTTTTCGCCGAGGGCATTCTTCGTCTGAGGCGTTTCGACTACGTTCGTGCTGCCGTCGGCTTGTTCTTCGGTGCGAACGGACAACTGACCGCTATCCACCTTGACGTGAACATTCATCTTCTTGCCGTCATCGGCGCGAGCGTTATCGCGGACGATGATCGTGCTGTTGGGCTTCACGAAAAGGGTTGATCCATCGGCAAGACTGATTCGCGCACGCCCGTTGGCCTGAGTTTGGACGGTGTCGCCGGGATAGAGCTCAGTGTCGCTGCTCGCAAAAATCGTCTCGCGAGTGGCCGCCCGCACGACCTTCACGTCGCCCTCAAACGAGATAAAGCGAGCGCCGGCAGGGTATTTCACCTTTGCAATATCCCGGAACGGGTTGCCATATTTGTAGACGTAAATGGCGGCGCCTGCGGCGAGGCCACAGAGCATGAAAATGGCGACTACCAGATAGACGAAACGCTTCTGGATAATCCACCAATCAAAAGCAAAATGACTGGTCTTATTCCTAACCATTGTCTAAATCGACTTGGGGAAGAAAACTCAACAAAAGTTGAGATCAGATGTGAGTCCGAACGGCGTCGGTGACGATTTCGCCACCGGGATCCAGGCAGCAACACTACCAGTTCAGGAATTTAACACACGAATGAACGAGCGTTCAAGAAGTTTAAATTCGAGGTGGATTTGGGCGGAATTCCCGCCGTTTGAGAAAATCGGCGGTTTAAACGAGAGTTTTTTGGTCGTTTTTCTCTGCTTCTGACTGCCGGTCGGCCTCGTTTAACTCTTCACCCAGGGGCAGATCGAAGTCGGGCGGGAGATCCACCTGAATCGTCGTGTCACCTCCCGGAGCGATTAAAAGGGACGCGACGACCGAACCGACCAGTACGATGGCAACGACACCCAGTGAAATCTTGATGGAAATGATTACGCCAATCGCGCCAAGCAGCATTTTGATACCGATAAAGGTGAGCACGATTGCCAGCCCGACTCGGAGATAGCGAAACTTCTCGACCACGCCTGCCAGCAGGAAGTACATGGAACGTAAACCGAGGATCGCAAAGACGTTCGAAGTGTAGACAATGAACGTGTCCCTCGTGATGGCAAAGATCGCAGGGATCGAATCGACAGCGAAAACCAGATCGGTAACTTCGACGACCATCAACACGAGCAGCAACAAGGTGCCCGTTCGTTTGCCGTTGCTTTTCGTGAAAAATTTCTCTTCTTCGTAGTGACGCGTGATGGGAAGAAAACGCGTGACGACCCGGACGAGAGGGTTCTGTTCGGGTTGAATGTCGATCTCTTCGTCCTTGAACATCTTGACGCCGGTGTAAACAAGGAAGCCGCCGAAGATGTAGATGATCCAGTGAAACTTATTTATGAGCGCCGCGCCGACGAAAATCATCGTCAGGCGCATGAACAGCGCCCCCATCACGCCCCAAAAGAGCACGCGGTGTTGAAACTTTGCGGGAACTTTGAAATAAGAAAAGATCAGCAGAAAGACGAAGAGGTTATCGACCGAAAGCGACAGCTCGATGATGTAGCCGGTGAGAAATTCAAATCCACGTTGCGAGCCCTGGTAGTGAAAGACAATGCCCGCAAAGATCATCGCGAGCGTCACCCATACGGCGCTCCAGAGCCATGCTTCGCGATATCGGATTGTGTGAGCTTTGCGGTTGAATAGACCGAGATCGAGGGCCAACATGGTGAGAATGAACAAACTAAATCCCACCCACAACCCGGTTGAGCCACTCAGTTCATTCATGAAGGCCGTAAAATAGCATAATCAGGAGCGGGAGCAGAATGCAGGAGCAGGCGAGGTGGTTCCTGCACCTGCTGCCTGTCTCCTGCACCTGATCCGGAGTTGCAGGCGCTCCGCTATCTCACTTACAATCCGCGGTTTCTGAAAGGTTATAAACAATGCTCAAACAACTAGGTCGGCTGGAACGAACCCGCAACATTGTCATCCTCGGATTCGCCATCCTGATGGCTGTCAGTCTCGTCATCTTTTACGCCCCGGGACGAAACGCCAGCTCTCTGGATCCGTCTCGCAACACCGAAGTCGTCGCCAAGGTGGGTTCCGACTCCATCACTGTCGCCGATCTCGCTCGCGTGAGAGAGAGCTACGCGCAGATGTTTGGCGGCCGCGTGAGCCTCGCCCAACTTGGCGGAAACAGGCGTTTCCTTGACAACTTGATCAGCAAGCTGGTGATCGCTCAGGAAGCGGATCGATTGGGTTTGGGCGCGAGCAACGTCGAACTCGCGGAGCGAATTCGTAAGCAGTACGTTGATGCTTCGGGAAAATTTGTGGGTCAGGAGAGATACGAAGAATCCGTAAAGGCGCGCTATGGCGACATTGAAAAATTTGAGAATGATATGCGCGCCGAGATCGCCCAGGACAAGCTGCGCGCGTTTGTAACCGCGAGCGTTAACGTTTCAGATGCTGAAATTGAACAGGAGTACAAAAAACGCAACTCAACTTTTGACGTTAGTTACATCGCAGTCTCTGCCGACAAACTCGCTGCGAAGATCCAGCCAACCGACGAGGAGATGCGCAGCTACTACGAGAGTCACAAGACTGACTATCGTTATCTCGAGCCGCAGAAGAAAGTTCGCTACCTCTACATCGACACCGAGAAAGTCGGTTCCAAACTGAATATTCCGGACGCTGATCTGAAATCTGAGTACGATAATGTCAAACCGGAATTCAAGGAGTCGGGTATCAAGATCCAGCAGATCGTTTTGAAAGTCGCGCGCAAAGATCTGGACCCGCAGGTTGAGCAGAAGGCGAAGGACCTCATCACCAAATTGCGTGGTCCAGCGGGAAAGGCAGAAGAGGCTGCTTTTTCTGAAGCGGCCCGGGGAAACTCCGAAGATCCGACCACGGCAAGGAACGGCGGTTTCTTAGAGAAGCCTTTCAAAAGAGATCCCAACAAACCAAACAGCCTTTACGATCGAGTTGCCGACATGCAGCCCGGCGAAGTTTCCGATGTCCCGATTCGCTATAAGAACGACTTCTACATCCTGCGTCGCGGCGATAGTGTGGAGAAGAGTTTCGCCGAATCGAAGCCTGAGTTACTCGTTTCGTTGCGCAACCGTCGTGGATATGGCGCCGCGTTTCAGATAGCACAAAAAGCGCACACGCGTTTGCAGGAAACGAAGGATCCGCAGAAAGTCGCACAGGAACTCGCCGGCGAAGCAAACATGAGTGCGACTGACATGGTTCGAGAAACGCCTTTTGTGAAGCCCGGCGATGATGTGCCGGAGATTGGCAGTAACCAGCAGTTTGAACAGTCAATCGAACCACTCAACAACGCGAACGATGTTGGTGACGTGACCGGTATCAAAGGTGGTTTCGCAATCCCGATACTCGTCGAGAAACGCGATCCTCGCATTCCCGATTTTGACGAAGTCAAAACGAAAGTCAGTGATGCGATCAAACAGCAGCGCGCCAAGGAACAACTCGAACAGAAAGCCAAAGATCTCGCGTCGTCATTGAACAGTCCGGATGCTTTGAAAGCTGCCGGAGAAAAAGAAGGATTCGACTCCGGTGTGGAAGAGAGCTTCAAACTCGGGTCGTCACTCGGCAAGGCAGGTCTCAGCGGTCAACTCGACGATGTGATCTACAATTTGAAGCCGGGCGAGGTCAGCAAGACGCCGATCAAGGTTGAGGACAAATGGGTGATAGTCGGCATGGTGAAGAGGACCGATGCTGATATGACCGGATTCCTCGCACAGCGCGACACGTTGAAACAGTCGATGATGAGCGAAAGGCAGGATCAGGTTTTCGAAGACTACATCGCCGGCGTCGAGCAACGCATGAAACGCGATGGCAAGATCAAGATCTACAACGACGTGCTGGCCCAGTTGGAAGACTCTGAACCAGCAGCCGAACCGGCCGGCTTCCCGGGTGGCCTCAATCGTTAATTGTTAGCAGGAGCAGCAGACAGGAGCAGGCTATCGATCTTGCTCCTGTCTGCTGCTCCTGCTCCCTTTTGGTGTGGATTAATAGCCAAACAGTGGTCCAACCTCAGCCTGGGCCACGCTCGTTCGGATCTGCAACTCGTTCGCATCCGTAGCGATCTTCATGTTCGAGAGCGCGCTCTTCGCCAGCACGCCTTTGACACCCGACAAGCGACCTACCAGCGCGGCGCCGAATAGTTTCAATCCTTCAAGAGTATCGCCAAGACTTCGCGCTGCCTGAGCATTTACTGCACGTGCCCCCAGGAACAGTTGCAGATCGCTGTCAGTCGTTCCAACTGAACCAAAGACTTGTCGCAGTGACTTCAGATCAGCGGCGATGGGAGCGTTGCCTATGTCGAGATTTGAAATCAACTGGTCCGACATGTTGCTGCCGAATCCGATGACTGCGTTTGGATCGCGGCTCGCGAGTGCGATCAGTTCCGCATTGGCTCGTTTGCGAGACCGGCTCGCATCAATCGCGCTGCGCACTGCAACCGGATCTCCAAGCGCGAGGATATTGTTGTCGATTGGTGCGGCGGCGAGTTCACCAATCCTGAAATCGAGCACGCCAAGCAGCTTGATGTTCTGTTCGAGTGTGAAAATGTAGAGTGTCTTGTCCTGGTATTTCTCTTCGCGGTATTTCCCGTTCGCGGCGACGCGTCCGGCCGCCATCATTGCGTTCGCACTGAAGCTGCCGTTGGCGAGGGCTACGGTTTGCAGTTTCGTTATGCCTTCGGACGGGTACGTGTACTTAACGCCGAGTGCGATCTGCTGAAACATGCGCGGGTCGAGGCCGGTGCGTTCCTTGAAGCGATCGATACTCGCGTTGACCTCGGACAGTTTAGTCGGGTTGTTGGCCAGAATTCGCGGCATTGCCTCACTCAGAAGTTGTTGCACTTTCACCTGGGCGACGGCGTCCGACTCAGGCAACGACGCCATGAGCGCCGGCGCGGGCTGCGCGGTGTTGCGACTACGCGTTTGCGCGTGGATCTGAGAAAAAAGCGCGACAAAGACGATCGCGAGGCTGAGAACTTTTATCTTCACTAGGAAACTGCCTTTCTGCGGAAATTCCGGGAGTTTTAGTTGATGCCTCGACTGGACGCCGAGGTTGCAATAACTCATGGTTTGGCTAAATAACTAAGCATCTCGACGGGGCTAATCTTTTTATAACCGCCAGGCACCTGAAACAGATTCTTATCCACTTCGAGCGTGATGCCGGACAGGTCCATGGTGCTGCGCGAGCCGTCAGACGATTTCGTTTCAGATCTGATAATCATGCCGAGAGCTTCATCAATCCAGATCAACGTCTCACTTGAGCTGACGCTCGGCGCGTTCGAATCGTTAACAACGACGCGATATTTTTGCGTGTTGCGGCCGGCGATCGACTCCGTACCGAGCTTCTGATAACTGCTGTTGCCGATCTCGGTATGTAACAATCTTTCAGGCGAGCTTTCATCCTGGTCTGATGAACCCGGCGGCGGTCCACCCGACTGGTCGGCGTAAACTTTTTCATCAGGCAGTAAAACGAGCTTGCCCTCGGGAAGATCGAGGATAATCGTCTTCTTCGAAGCGAACTCCGCTTCAAAGCGACGCAGTTCGCCGTCTTTCGCGATCGAGTGCTTGATCACGTTCGTCTTGCCATCGGCAGTGACGTTCGTGATCGTTCGCGTCGCGCGGTAACGTTCCGGCTCTTTTGTCTGAAATGGAGGTGTGGTCGAAACAACCGTGTCGGAGGAAGTGTTGTTCGTTGCCGGCGAACCGTTTTGAGCACGACACGCGGCAACGATTAGAAGGGCGAGTGAACTACAGATCAACGCTTTTCGCCGGACGATCATGCGCGTTCCAGCAAGAGCGCGAGTCCCATGCCGCCACTCACGCAGAGTGTTGCCAGCCCAAGCCGGGCCGTTCGTTTGTGCATCTCGTGAATGAGCGTAGTCGTGATGCGCACACCCGTGCAGCCAATCGGATGGCCCAACGCGATTGCGCCGCCGTTAACGTTCAACTTATCAGCGTCGAAATGAAGCTCGCGATCACAGGCGATGACCTGTGCCGCAAATGCTTCGTTTAGTTCGACGAGATCGACGTCGGAAAGATTGAGGCTTTGTCGTTTCAACAACGTACGCACGGCAGGCACTGGACCAATGCCCATGATATCCGGCGCAACGCCAGTGATCTCGTAGTCAACAATCCGCGCTTGCGGCTTGGCGCCAAATTGTTTTAGTCCCTCTTCACTCAAGACGACCACGGCGGCGGCGCCATCAGTGATACCGGATGAGTTGCCCGCAGTGACGCTGCCGTCTTTGTAAAAAACCGGTGGCAGTTTGGCGAGATCCTGAAGCGTTGTTCCGGCGCGACAATGTTCATCCTTGCTGAAGCTCGTCGTCTGACCCTTCTTGCCAGCGATTTCGAGAGCCATCACTTCGTCGTTGAATCGACCTGATGCAATCGCAGCTTCCGCGCGCTGTTGTGAACGCAGTGCGAACTCATCCTGCTCCGGTCGCGAGATTTCATACTGTCGCGCGAGTTTCTCGGCAGTCTGGCCCATCAACAGTCCGGAAAGCGGATCGCTGAAACCATCGCGATACATGCCATCGACGAGTTGTGTGTTACCCATGCGCATGCCCCAACGTGCGCCTTCGGCAAAATAAGGCACGTGCGACATGCTTTCCGTGCCGCCCGCGAGCACTGCATTGCTGCGACCAAGCATGATTTCCTGGGCGGCGAGGATGATCGCTTTCAAACCGGAGCCACACGCCTGGTTGATCGTCGCTGCGGGTATCGTTTCGGGAACACCCGCGCGGAAAGTGATCTGTCGCGCGACGTTTGGACCACCACCCGCCTGACGCGCGCATCCCCAGATTGATTCAGTGATTTGATCCGGTGCAATACCGGCGCGATGCAGGCTCTCTTTCGCCACCGCGACACCGAGATCGGCAGCCGTCCACGATGCGAGTGTGCCGCCAAATTTGCCGATCGGTGTTCTAACTGCGCCCGCGAGAAACACATTCTTCATATTGACCAAAAATGTAGCACAGGGTAGATCTGTGGCTCAAAGGAGAACCTCACGCTATGCAAAACCTCACGCGTCAATGTCAACAGATCACTGAGCTGTTTCGCGAGCACGCGGAGTGGTTGTTTGTGCCGAGCGAGGGCGGACCGCACTCATTGCGACGAGACGAGCTCGATATTGCAATCGTTCACGGAAAACTCGTCTTTTCATGCTGGACTGAAACCGGAAATCGCTGGTGGCATGTCCTCGCCTGGCACTGGAACGGACAACTACTCGAGTTCGAAACTTCGCGGCGTTTCGGTCGCGAACGCACGCTGATGCAACTCGTGCCACGCGCTTCTGCGAAACACCTCGCGGTGATGATTCGTGCTGCGCGTCAACTGCGTTGCGAACGTCTGGCTCAACTCGCCTCGGCCCTTGAAACAGGAACAACAATCGAGCGACTGTCGTTGAGTCGCGGAACAAAACCAGGTCAGCCGGGGCGGTATGCGCAGATCCTGTTGCGCCGGCGACGCCAGCGAATTGCTGTGACTGGTCCAATAGTGCCGAGCCCGCCTGCGGTGGTTGATGCGTTTCTGTCGTCGGCGCTCTTGTGGTTTCGACGCACTTCAGAGGTCAAAGATCTCTGGCTGATCGTGTCGCCCGAGTTGCTCAAGCCGCTGCTTTATCGTGTGGCGCTGTTGCGTAGTGGCTTGCGCGAGATCATCCGGGTTTTTACCGTTGATGATGAGCTAATGACGTTGAAGGAAGAGCGTCGTCCTGACAAAGAGGCGTTGTGGAAACAGAAGCTCGCGCGTTTTCCTCCGGTTGCGGCGGCAACAGCAAGTGAAACAAGCGTGGCGATCATTGCTAAAGCTCCTGACGCGATCGACATTGTGCATTCACGTCATGGAGAAACGCTGCGTTACTTCGGACTACCCTTCGCGCGCGTGCGTTCGCTGCTTGGTCGCGAAAAGATTTGGTTCGGCATCGATCGCGCGCATCGCCGGCTGCTGGATGAAACGACGTGGAACGAGTGGCAGGAGTTGTTGCACGACTTGCGCGAGCATCGATCGGCGGCGGCGTCCGACCATCGTCACGCTTTTTATCGCGCGGCGCCGGAAGCGTGGCTGGAGTCGCTGTTACGTCGCGACATCACGCGATTGGATCCGGGATTGATCATCGCGCCGCTGCATGCGCAGTTCCGCACTGCACGTGGCGCGAAGCTCGGCATCAGGCCAATTGATTTGCTGGCTTTGCGACAAGACGGCCGGCTCGTCGTAATTGAGTTGAAGGTCTCGGAAGATCGTGAACACGTGTTGCAGGGTGCTGACTACTGGCGTCGCGTCGAGGCGCATCGCCGCCGTGGTCACATCGCAAAAGCGAAACTCTTCGGCGAGCGAACAATCAGTGACGAGTCGCCACTCGTCTATCTCGTTGCGCCCACGTTGCGCGTTCATCCCTCATTCCAGACACTCGCCCACTGCATCTCCACAGAGATCGAAATCTATCGCTTCGACATCAACGAAGACTGGCGCTCCGGCGTCCGCGTCATGCGCCGCGAATTTACGCAGACAAACGCGGATCAGAAAAGAATATTCTGATCCGCGTTATGCGTTTTTAATCGCGGCCTGGTTCAATGTTTGACGAAGATGCTGTCGGGCTCGTTACTGAGTGGGGGTGGAGTGACGGAGGCGGTTGCGGGAGTGGTCATGTGAGTCGAAAGCGTGTCGTCCTTCGAGTAGATGCCCGAGATGCGCATCTTGAACTCGTCCGCGTTAGTGGCGTTGTGAATCGCTTCTTCCTGCGTGATGAGTCGCGACTGAAAAAGATGGAAGAGCGACTGATCGAACGTCTGCATGCCGTACTGTGACGTGCCCGCAGCGATCGCTTCACGAATCAAATACGTCTTGTCTTCGTTGATGATGTGGTCGCGGATGAACGCTGTCGACACGAGGATTTCAATAGCAGGTACGCGTCCGGCGCCCTTCGCGGCACGCACGAGTCGCATCGAGATCACGGCCTTCAAAATTCCTGCTAGCTGAAGGCGCACCGATTTCTGTTGATGCGAAGGGAACGACGAGACGATACGCGTGATCGTCTCCGTCGCGTCGAGTGTGTGCAGGGTTGAAAGCACGAGATGGCCCGTTTCAGCGGCAGTCAGTGCGGTTTCGATCGTTTCGTGGTCGCGCATTTCGCCGACGAGAATTACATCCGGATCCTGTCGCAGTGCGCCGCGCAAAGCTTCGGCAAACGAACGTGTATCGACGTCGACTTCACGTTGCGTCACAAACGACATCTTGTCGCGATGTAGAAACTCGATGGGATCTTCGATCGTGACGATATGGCCGCTGCGCGTCGAGTTAATGCAATCGATCATCGCGGCGAGTGTGGTCGACTTGCCCGAACCGGTGGCGCCGGTGACCAGAATCAGTCCGCGACGTTCCTCAGCGATCTTGTCGATGACGGGAGGAAGACCGAGTTGGGCCACGCTCTTGTTGTGGTCCGGAATGACGCGCAACACGATACTCACCGTGCCGCGTTGCTGAAAGATGTTGGCGCGAAAACGGCCCAGGCCCGAGACGCCATAACCGATATCGACTTCTGATACTTCTTTGAATCTTTGCTTTTGACGATTCGACATCATCGAGAAGGCCATGTCGAGCGTGTCTTCGGCCTTCAAACGCGGAGCGTTTTCAACCGGGTGCAGCTCGCCCCCGATGCGCATAACGGGGAACGCGCCCACCTTGAGGTGGAGATCCGAAGCGTTATGACTGGTGGCGACTCGCAGTAAATCGTCGATTTTAAGGGCCATGGAATTCTGCTGTTCCGAGGAATTCGAATGCGGGATGGCGCGCGGGGCTTGAAAATGCGCCGAATTGAATATAGCTTGACGGCTCAGGGCGCGTCAACAACGTTGTTTAACCACAGATTACACGGATAGAAATCCGATCTTTCCGTGTAATCCGCGGCTCTGCTTAGTCCCGGGTGGCGGTTTGGAATGACAGGATGGGTGTCGTGTCGCTGTCGTCTCTGACTTTCGCTGGCGCGTGGCCGTTGTTCTCAACCGGCGCCGCTTTCGTTTCGTTAACGTAAGTGAGCCACTTGCCGGGCGCTTCGCGCTCGCCCTTGGTGATTTCGAAGAAAACCTTCTGAATTTTCTCGGTAATTGGTCCACGACCGCCTCTGCCAACGGCTATCCGATCGACGGAACGAATCGGGGTGATCTCAGCCGCCGTGCCCGAGAAGAAGAGCTCGTCAGCGACGTACAGCGCGGCGCGTTGAATCGTACGTTCTTTAACAGTTATGCCGAGCTCCTGGCAGATCTGGATGACGCTGTCGCGCGTGATGCCGGGCAGAATCGAGGAGGAAAGCGGCGGCGTTAGAACAATATCTCCGGTGACGAGGAAAATATTCTCGCCCGAACCTTCAGAGACGTAACCACGGTCGTCGAGTGCGATTCCTTCCGCGAAGCCATTCAATAAGGCTTCCATCTTGATCAACTGCGAGTTCATGTAGTTTGCGCCGCTCTTTGCCATCGCGGGCATTGAGTTTGGTGTCAGGCGATTCCAGGTCGAAACGCAAACGTCCACGCCCTGTTCGATCGCTTCGTCGCCGAGGTATTTGCCCCAGTCCCACGCACCGATGTAACAAGCGAGTGGATTCGGAAACGGATTAACACCAAAAGCCGGATGACCTTCGTCAAGACTGCGAAACAGAATCGGACGGATATAGCACTGATCCATACCGCTTTTGCGGATCAGTTCGACCGCCGCCGAGCACAAATCATCCATCGTCCACGGATGGTCCATTCGATAGATCTTGGCGGAGTTGAGAAAACGTTGCATGTGCTCGCGCAGACGAAAAACTGCCGGGCCTTGTTTGGTGGAGTAACATCGGATGCCTTCAAAAATACTCGAACCGTAGTGCAACACGTGCGACATCACATGCACTCGCGCATCTTCCCATTTGATGAATTCGCCGTTATGCCAGACAACGTCGCAGATGCGTGGTGTTTTAACGTCTTTCATGTTGCCGTCTTTTGAATACATGTTGTTTACTCCTTCAGGAAATACTGAGATCAAGGGGGCAGGCCCTTATCTGTACTGCACAGTACACTGCCACAGACTGGAAAGCTCGTTTCTCATTATGTGCTGAGAGGGTTTCAAACAGGGCACAATACAGTAGTTCCGAGTCGCTTGGCAAGAACGCTTGCCTGCTGTAATTATGCTTGTGTAAAAGCGAAATTGAGACACATAAACTTAGAAATTATTAATACGTGGACCTTACCGAAAAACCGCTCCAAGAGCCTTGCCATTTTGATTACGTTCCTTCTGTTTGCAATCATTCCTGTAGGCTGTAGTGACAAAAAAATGAATCATAACGAAGCAAATACATCCGCGCCCGCAAGTGACCCGCTTTCCATTCATCGACGAGCGATTGCGATCGACATGCACGTCGACACCGTGCAGCGCGTGCTTGATGAAAACGTCGACATCGAACAGCAATTGAGCGACGGCCACTTCGACGCAGTGCGCGCGAAGTCTGGCGGTCTCGATGCGCAATTCTTTTCAATCTGGGTCGAGCCGCAGTTGTTTGGCGGCGGTGGCGCGCGCGCGGTGAA
>DATEWS010000355.1:0-5362 GCA_035257785.1 Pyrinomonadaceae bacterium | reverse complement strand
ATCAGGAGCAGGAGCAGAAACAGGAGCAGGCCCGATACCGAACCTGCTCCTGCCGTCTGCTCCTGCTCCTTTTGATTACTCTTCCGGAGTCGGTTTTCTCGTGCGCGGCAGGAAGGTTGGTCCAAACTGCGTGCCATCCGTAAGCGTGTAGCCCGCCGGGACTTCGAACAACGACTTCGCCGGTTCCGCACGATCGATGTTCGTCAACTTGTACGTCGTTTCGCCTGTACGTGGATCGCTGTGACGACTCATCACCGTCACCTGCAACTCAGGTGAATACCAACGTTCCGTGATTATCTCGATCGGTCGCTCGTTACCAATCTCACCCGCAGGGATCGTGATCGTGGTGCGCGTGCCTTCAGCTTCAACGCCTTCGATCATCTGTTTGCCGAGTTGTTCCTGCACTCCCTCTTTTGCGCCGGGCGCAGTCTTGAAGACATACGTCCCTGCGGCGCCACCTTCGGTTCTCATCGTAAAGTGATCCACGTTCGGCGGCGGCAACGGTGTTCCCGCCGGTGGTGGCGCGCCAACGGGCGCAGTCAGGATTATGCTTCTCGCTGTTCCGCCTGTTACCGCTGTTCCTGGCGTAACTTTAAACTCGAATTGCTGGCCCTCGACACCAGCCTTTCTACCCATTTCAAATCTGAAAGCCATACTCTTGTGAGCGGTATGCGAGCGAGTGTCGAGCGAATACGTCACGCCTGCGACCGGATCGTTGATAAAGATCGTTGTCAACGGCTCTTCACCACCGCCTAAAATGCCCAATCCTTTTAACGTCTGTTCGCGACGCGTGCGGCCTTCGCTGTCGCGATAAAGCGTACTCGTGATGCGGTTGATGATGCGATTGCCGTCTGCGAGTGTTTGAATTGTTTCTGTGACCGACTCCGCTGAATACGGAGCACCCTTCACGGTCTTGCCACCAAAGCTTTCCGTAGCGACAAATAAAATGTTTGCGTCTGGAGGGGGCGGCCCGCCTTCCGGTCCTTGAATAACTCGCTGCTGTCTGAGGACAACGCCCTCCGCCGGCTGTTGAGCAAACGCAGCGGTGGCAAACGCCAGCGACATCACGGCGGCCAATAATCCTGATACTCTTTTCATCTCACTATCCTTTCGACCACGATCGATTACTGAATAAAACGTATAGCGTGGGCCAAACCATCGACGCCGACTAAAACGTCGGCCTTAACTTTCTCGTTGTAACGATCCATGTTGACCGGCAGACCGAAGTTGGCGAGCGCTGAACGTGGCAACTCAACACGCACGATCTGTCCACCATCCTGAAGATTCACGGCGGTCATGTAACCGAGCGGAATGAAATCAGTCGCGATCTCCGCGTGATTGGCCAGTTGCATGTTTTCGGGCCGGCGCACGTTTGAATGACGAACTCGCTTCGGCTTCGAAGCTTGTTGCAATGGCGGATGCTGTTCCTGAACTACTGCTACCTGTTCCTGATCTTTCGCCGGCTGGTCGTTAACTTTGGGACTACTCTGCGGCTGGTCCTGTTTCGCTAAGTTGTGATCGTTATTCACACGATAGTTCACGCGGTATGCAACAACACTAATCGCAATCAACAACATCGCCGCCACTGCGGCCGCGATCCAGTACCGCGAATACGATCGTTTCGCCGTGAACGGTACAACCACGTTCTGCTTACGAAAAGCCTCGCGCAACTTGAGCTCAACACTATCCGGCGCGCTAAGCGATTCCATCTCCGACGCCAGCGCTTTCAATGCGCGCGTCAACATCTCTTCATCGTTCATGCGAAACACCTCACAGTCGCTGCGCCCGTTTCCTCAGCCTCCGCTGCCGGACGTAACTTTCCCAGCAGCAAAGCCCGCGCCCGGTGTAGACGCGATCGGACGGTTCCAATTGCACACCCCAGTATCTCTGCCGTTTCAACGTAAGAAACCTCCTGGAGCTCACACAACACTACAACCTCGCGATACTTGGGAGGCAAACTCAAAACAGCTTTTCGTACCGACTCAATCATTTCGGCTCGCGTAAGATCCTCAAGCGGACAAACGTCGGTGGTAGCTTGCAACGTCGAAACCTCTTCGTCCCCGTCGTCACCTAGCGGCGCAAGCAGTTGTTCGACTCGCAAACGCCGCAGCACCAGATTGCGCGCCACTCCTAACAGGAAAGCGCTAACCGATCCTCGCGCCGGATCAAAAACGTGGCCATCGCGCATCAGGAACAAAAAGACTTCCTGCGTGACGTCCTCGGCGATCGTCTTCGAGCCGCTCATCTGCAGAGCAAAGCGGTAGACTCCAGCTTGGCGGCGACGATAGAGAAGCGCCAGTGCCTCCTCGTCTCCGGCCAGCATCGACCTTAATAAATCGTTATCGTTGAGGTCGCTTTTTGGAATCATTCGCCATTGGTATTCGCGCACAAAGCAGGGAAAGTTCCAGTATTTTGGAGACAGAGTTCAGCCGCAGATTTTCGCGGCTTAATCGAATTGCGTTCGAAATTCCGGCGTGGCGCGTCGCAAAGCCAGCCAATCACTGAAAATCTGCGGATTCTGGAGCCAAATCGCTAACCACTGCGCGACTTCATGGCCGAGACTCGTCGGCATCGACTCGAGTTCGCTCTTGAGCTGTCGCACTTGTTGATACAGTTGCTCCAGCCTCGGCTTGTCGCTCTCCAACTGCCGGCGCAAGCCCTCGATCTTATCCATCAAAGCGGTCGCGCTTTCGAGTGTTCCGAATGTGAGGTCTTCCGGCGTGAAAAACAGGTTACCTTCGCGCCAGCGTCCATCCGCTTGCAAAATCTCCGGGTGTCCAAGCCTGGCGCCGTGATCCGCCAGGGCGCGAGCGATGGACGCTGGACTCACGTCTGTTCCAAAGCGGTTGGCGATTGTTTCGCGAATCGATTCGAGCTCAGACGCGCCCACCACTTCCTTATCAAGCGGCTTCCACGCGTCGATGATTAATAACTCTTTAGTTCTATTCACTTCTGAATTTGCTTGATCAAACGCAGGGCGTGATTGCGGGCGATTAGCGGGACGTGTTCGTCAGTGCTGATCTCCTGAAGCAGCTTAACCAACTGTCGCGGATCAGACACAGCATTGCGCTTTAACATCGACTCCATCGCTTCCATCAGCTTCGGCGCATTCAACGGCTGATTCTCGCGCGCGATCCCGATGTCAAAAATCCAAATCGCCTGGTCCGCGGCCTTGCGATACTCGTTGACGAGTAACTCCGCATTCGGATTGTTGGTCCAATTAAACTCAGCCACACGCTTTCGCTCACCGCGCTCCATCCCAATTTTCATTGTGCCGAGATGAGGAAACTGTTTATTCGATTGATAGTCAGTGCTGGAGTCGAGAAACTGTAGTGCCTGCCACGCCGCACTGATACGAGCGAGCGCAGCAGCGGAAAGCTCGATCGGCTCAGTCACCGGAGTGTCTTCGTTCATGCGTTCGAATGTGACTGTGCCGCGCCCGTTCGCATCGTGTTCGATGACGATGTGTTTGACGTAAAACTTCGGCTGCGAAAACTCATACGAGTACTTCACCGCGTCAGTCTTAGTCTCACTACTAACAGCCGCGCCTGCGCTTTGCTGCGGGCGCGCATTATGCTTCGCGCCGCCCTGATTCTGCGCGTAAATGGAAATCGCCGCGCTAAAAACCATCAGCGCGGCGGGGAGCCCTTGCAGCAATGACTTTCGTTTATTCACTCAAACTTTACCGACACCAGCTTCGAGACACCTGCCTCCTCCATGGTTACGCCGTAAAGAGCGCGGGCCATCTCCATCGTCCGCTTGTTATGCGTGATCACGATGAATTGCGTGTTCTCCGACATCTGGACGACTTTATCAGTAAAGCGTCCCACGTTCGCTTCGTCAAGTGGAGCGTCGACCTCGTCGAGCAGACAGAACGGCGCGGGACGGTAATGGAAGATCCCGAGCACGAGCGCGAGCGCCGCCATCGCCTTCTCACCGCCTGAGAGAAGCAGAACGTTCTGAAGACGTTTGCCCGGCGGCTGCGCGACCACGTCAATGCCCGACTCGAGCACGTCGTCGGCATCGATCAGGTTCATCTCACCGCGTCCGCCACCAAATAACTCCTGGAACAAAGCGCTGAAGTTTTTATTGATCTGCTCGAAAGCGTGGCGGAAACGTTCACGCGAACGACGTTTGATTTCGCGCAACGCTTCTTCAGTAGCCGAAATGCCTTCGACGATGTCTTGTCGCTGAACTGTCAGAAATAACAGACGCTCTTCAGCTTCCGCAAGCTCCTCGAGTGCCATCATGTTCACGCCGCCAAAGCCTTCGAGCCTCGTGCGCAACTCTTCGACACGCGCGTGGCTCGTCTCGAGATCGAATTCTTCAGGAAACGTCAATTCGCGAGCGAGATCTTCGAGTGACTGGCCCAACTCTGTCTGGCAGTTCTCGTGAACAAACGTCTGTCGCGCCTGTGCTTCGGCGCGCTGCACTTCAAGTGCGCCGCGAGCATCACGCACTTCCGCGGCTTTCCGATTTAGTTCGGATAACTCGGCGGAAAATTCGTCAGCCTGACGTCGTGCTTCCTGCAGGCGATTCGAGAGATTCGAAATCTGCTCTTCTTCGCGTGCGCGATCACTCTCGACTGTGCTGGCCGCGAGCTCGAGGTCGGCGATGGAGAGTCTCAACTCTTCACTACGCCCGCCCATCTCCGCGAGATCCATTCGATAGCGATCGACGCGCGCCGCGAAGTCAGCGAGTTCGGCTTCGGTGCGACGAAGCTCAGCAGTCGTAGCGCGACGACGTTCTGCAGCAGCAGCGGCAGCGGCGCGTTGGCCCGCGAGCGACTCGCTCTCGGCTTCCGCTTCTCTTCGCAGATCAGTCAATAACGACGACGCTTTGATGACCCGATCGGCAGCAGCTTCCCTCGCCTGCTCCGCCGCTTCAGCTTCCAACAACGCCTGTGCTCTACGGTTCTCGACTTCGAATCGTTCTTGTTCGACGCGCATGGAATCCTGTCCGACCACACGCATGTGCCGCTCGGCGCGTTCGAGTTCCTGCTGGAGATTCGTGCTCGTGTGTTCGCGAGCGAGGGCGTCCCGTTCCTCGCGACCGATCGCTTCGTTCAATAGCACGACGGCGTCTTCCAACTCAACGAGACGGGTACGCGCATCTCTCGCAGACTTCGCAGCGGCATCAACCTCGCGCGATAGAGCTTCAGCGCGTGTTTCGAGCTCACGCAATTCGCGTTTGAAGGCGAGTAGTCCGGCGCCTTCTTCGACATCACGCGCGTCGCCGGCGTTGACGAATTGACCGCTCGCGATCCAGTCGCCGTTCAAGGTCACATACATTTCGTCAGTCGCAATGGACTTGACCATTGCGTCTTCGAGATTCGCGGCGATCCGCGCGTTGATTTTCTGGG
>DATEWS010000354.1:0-4748 GCA_035257785.1 Pyrinomonadaceae bacterium | reverse complement strand
CAGCCCCGCCGGTCGACGGGGCCGCCAACGAAGAGTTGATTCACGTTCTGGCGAAGACATTCAAAGTCTCGCGTAGCGCTGTGACAATCCTGAGCGGACACAGCAGCCGGCTGAAACAAGTCAGCATCGAAGGCGTATCAGAATCGGCATTAGATAAACTGTGATCTGTTTTTGCGCCTTTTGTGCCTTTTGTGGCTCTAAATGGATCCTGAAAAAATCTCCCATTACAAGATTCTCCAGAAGCTCGGCGCAGGCGGGATGGGCGTGGTTTATCTTGCCGAAGACATGAAACTCGGTCGCAAGGTTGCGATCAAGATCCTCAGTCACGAATTCACGACCAACAAGGATCGACTCAATCGATTCGAACAGGAAGCTTCAGCAGCATCGAATCTAAATCATCCAAACATTCTCACGATTCACGAAGTCGGAGTTGACGACGGCCGCCATTACATCGCAACCGAGTTCATCGATGGTGTCACATTGCGTCGCAAGATGGCGGCGACGCCTCTCGAGATTCCCGAGATTCTCGACGTCGCCATCCAGGTCGGCAGCGCACTCGAAGAAGCGCACAGCGCCGGAATCGTCCATCGCGATGTTAAGCCCGACAACATCATGGTGCGGCGCAACGGGTACGTGAAGGTGTTGGATTTCGGACTCGCGAAACTGACCGAGGTTATCGATCGCAGTCCGTCCGACGGCGAAGCCTCGACTCGCGTTCTCGTACACACCGACGCCGGTGTCGTGATGGGCACGTCGCACTACATGTCGCCGGAACAAGCGCGCGGCAAGCCTGTCGATGCACGCAGCGACATCTGGAGTCTCGGCGTTGTGATCTACGAGATGGTTGCGGGTCGCACGCCTTTCGAAGGAGAAACGTCCACCGACGTCATCGTTGCAATCACGCAGAAAGAACCGCCGCCGCTCGCACGTTTCGCGCCGCACGTTCCGCCGGAACTCGACTGGATCGTGATGAAAGCTTTGCGCAAGGATCGTGACGAGCGTTACCAGACAATCAAGGAACTGATCACGGATCTGCGCCGCTTGAAGCAGCGGCTCGACTTTGAAACGGAGCTCGAACGATCTTCGGCACCTGCCAGCTTCAGCGGCGCGCGTCTAAGTGAACCAGGTTCGGCGCCGACGATGCCTCAGCGTGCGATGCCGACAGTTGAGAAGAGTCACGTCTCGAGCGCGGAATACATCGTCACCGAAATCAAGCGTCACAAGATTGCCGCCGCGATCGTCGCACTCTTCGTAGTCGTGACGGCGTCAGCGTTCTATCTTTACAAACGCAACTCGCACCCTCTGACTAACCGCGACACGATTCTGCTCACCGATTTTGTCAACACCACGGGCGAACCAGTATTCGACGGCACGTTGAAACAAGCCCTCGCGGTCGATCTCGGGCAGACGCCGTTCCTGAACCTCTTTCCCGAGGATCGCGTGCGCGAAACGCTGCGCTTCATGGGCCGCTCACCTGACGATCGCATCACGCGTGACATTGGTCGCGAGATCTGCGAACGGCAAGGCATCAAGGCGATGTTGACTGGCTCGATTGCGAATATCGGCAGTCATTACAACATCATTGTGGAGGCGATCGATCCGCGCTCGGGAGATCCGATCGCGCGCGAGCAAATCGAAGCTGATAGCAAAGAGAGGGTGTTATCAGCGCTCGGAACAGCGGCATCGAACCTGCGCAAGAAGTTGGGTGAGTCGCTCAGTTCGATACAGAAGTACGACGTCAACATTGAGCAAGCCACGACGTCTTCACTGGAAGCACTGAAAGCCTACGCGATGGCCAATGACGAACGAGCTAAAGGAAGAGCGCGCGAGTCGTTGACGTTTTACAGCCGGGCCGTCGAGCTCGACCCCAACTTCGCGATGGCTTACGCGCGCATCGGTGTTTTTTACATCAATCAGGAACAAATGGAAACGGCGAAACCGTTTCTGCAAAAGTCGTATGATCTTCGCGATCGTGTGAGTGAGCGCGAACGTCTCTACATCACCGAGAAGTATTACAACTACATCACGGGTGAGGTTGATAAAGCCGTTGAGATTTTAAAAACGTGGGCGCGTCTTTATCCGAATGACTTTATCCCGCACAACAATCTTTCGCTGGACTACCAGGTTCTCGGCAATTTTGAAGAGTCGTTGAAAGAAGCATTGGAATCGGTGCGGCTCGCCCCCAACAACATAACCGCGCGCGAAAACGTGGTCACATGTTTTCTTGCGTTGGGACGAATCGACGAAGCCGAACAGGCGTCGAAGGAGATCGAGAAGCTTAACCCTGACTCACTCGGCGCTCACGACAATCGATACCGGTTCAGTTTCCTGCGTCGAGACCAGAGCGGGATGGATCGCGAGATCGAGTGGGCGAGAGGCAAACCGGAGGAAGCCGATGTCATCGTCGCCAGCGCCACTGTGGCGGTCTATTTTGGAAAACTAAAGCAATCGGAAGAGCTCCTGAAGCGCGCGGTTGAGATGTTGAAAACTCAGAACCGTGCAGAGAATGCGGCTAAAGACTTATTGGGTCTTGCGGCTACCCAATTGGTGTTGGGTAAGTGCCAGCAAGCGAAAGAGAATACGAAAGCTGCTCTGGCGTTATATCACGGACGAAATGATCTAACCGGCGCTGCATTGATCTATGCCGGTTGCGGTGATGTGAATCAGGCGCAGGCAATACTTAATCAGTTGCACACGACCTACCCGACTGACTTCATCATAAATTCAGTACTCTCGCCGGTGATTCAAGCGATGATTGAGCGAAGTCGCGGGAATTTGACGGAGGCAGTGCGCCTGGCAGAATCCGTTCGCGCTTACGATCGCGGTCTTGTGACCGGTCTCATGAACAACTATGTTCGTGGAAATCTCTATCTCGAGCAGCGTCGCGGCACTGAAGCAGCGGCTGAGTTCAAAAAGATCATTGATAGCCCAGCCATCGAGGCCTATTCGCCGGCGCACACGTTAGCCTATCTAGGTTTGGGCCGCGCCGAAGCAATCAGCGGCGACACGGCGGCAGCACGCAAGTCATACCAGGATTTCTTCGCATTGTGGAAAGACGCAGATCCGGATCTGCCGGTCGTCCTGCAAGCGCGAAAAGAGTATGAAGCGTTGAAGTAACGGAGCAGGAGCAGGTTTGTAGTGCCGCTGTTCGCTGCTCCTGTCCCTGTGATATATTGCCTTCCCTGACAACCCGCAAATCCTAGAAGGATCTAACTCCAATGTCCGGACATTCTAAGTGGCATAGTATTAAGCATAAGAAAGGCGCGCTCGATGCCAAGCGCGGCAAACTGTTCACGAAGTTTATTAAAGAAATTACCGTCGCGGCGCGTAGCGGCGGCGGTGATCCGGATGCGAACGCGCGCTTGCGCAAGGCCATTCTCGATGCCAAGGGCGGTAACATGCCCAACGACACGATCGAGCGCGCGATACGCCGCGGCACTGGTGAAGAAGAGGGCGTCAACTACGAAGAGATCACTTATGAGGGTTATGGTCCAGGCGGCGTGGCTTTGATGGTTCAGTCGATGACTGATAATCGCAATCGCACGGTGGCTGAGATTCGCCATATTTTTTCGAAGAACGGCGGTAACCTTGGTGAGAGTGGATCAGTGGGTTGGATGTTTGAGAAGAAGGGTTACATCGTGGTCGAGAAGGCCGCGAAGTCTGAGGAAGAGCTTTTTGAGCTCGCGATCGATGCGGGTGCGGACGATTTGCGCGACGATGAAGATAACTTCGAGATTATCACTTCACCGGATGCGTTCGATGCCGTATTAACGGCCGTGAAGGGTGCCGGGGTTGAACCGCATGTAGCTGAAGTTGAAATGGTCCCGCAGAATTACATCAAGCTCGAAGGCTCGGACGCGCGACAGATGTTGAAGCTGATGGAAGCGCTGGAAGATCACGACGACGTGCAAAAGGTGTCGGCGAATTTCGATATCAGCGAAGCGGATATGGCGGCGGTTTAAGCCGCGGATTACACGAATAAACGCGGGATCAGAAAACCATTTTAAGAGGGAAAAGTTTTTTGTTCTTCCTTCTGATCCGCGTCATCCGTGGAAATCTGCGGCTCGCCCATCACGATACGCACATTATGCATCTTCTCATCATCGATTAACGTGATTGCCTTCTCTTTTTGATCAACCTCATCGACCTCGACGCTCACGACACCACGACTCACACCAACCGGATTCTCAACTTTGATCCGGTAAACTGCGCGCCCGCGCCGGTAAACGATCTCGAAATCACGCCACCAACGCGGTACGCACGGATCTATCTCGAGCCGATCGTTTTGCAGTTTGAATCCGAGTATCGATTCAAGCCCTGCGCGATACATCCAACCCGCCGATCCCGTGTACCACGTCCAGCCGCCACGACCATTGTGCGGCGGCACTGCATAAACATCTCCAACCGCAACATAAGGTTCGACTTTATACTTGTGCAGTCCCGCACGCGTCGATGAGTGATTGATCGGATTCAGCAGCGTGAAGAGTTCACCCGCACGCTCGCCGTCGCCGAGCATTGAGTAAGCAATCATGGTCCAGATCGCAGCGTGCGTGTATTGCCCGCCGTTTTCACGCACACCCGGAACGTATCCTTTTATATAACCCGGATCGAGATTGCCCTTGTCGAACGGCGGCGTGAACAGAATCACGAGGCCATCGCCACGCCTGATCAGGAATTCCTCAACGGCAGCCATCGCTCTTCCCATGCGAAACGGATCGGAAGCACCGGAAATGACAGACCACGACTGC
>DATEWS010000353.1:0-5097 GCA_035257785.1 Pyrinomonadaceae bacterium | reverse complement strand
CGCATCACTCGAAACTGCGTCGCATCGGCGCCGGTGTATGGCTGACGTGCTGTACATATCCGATCGTCGTGCTCGTATTGCCGCTGCTGATAAATGAGCGATGGTTGTTTTTACTAGTCGCCGAAACGTTTGCGCCGTTGGCTGAATGCGCGTTGTTCTGGCTGGCTTTCGGGAAGCAAACAACCTCGCGAGATTTTGTCGTGATTGTGATCGCGAACCTCGCATCGTTCGCGGCCGGTGAGGTTATTTTTAGCCACTGATAACACGGACAAGTAGATCCGGATCAATGTTGCCTCCGGATAGGATTACGCCGACACGCTGCGCGTCTGCGGGTAGCTTCTTAAACATCACGGCCGCTGCGGCGGCGGCGCCTGAAGTCTCGACCAGGATTTTCATGCGGAACAACATGAAGCGCAGCGTCTCGATGATCTCATCGTCGGAAACCGTTAGGACGTCATCGGCCAGTTGCTGAGTGATTGGAAACGTTAGTTTGCCGGGAATCTGCACACGCAAACCATCGGCGATCGTCGGTGGAGGAGGGATCGTAACGCGCGCGCCTTTGCGGAACGATTGAAGCGTGTCGTCGGCCGTGTCCGGCTCGACAGGATAACAGCGAATCTTTGGATTCAATGCCTTCGAGGCTGTGGCTACTCCGGCAAATAAACCACCACCGCTGCACGGCGCGAGCACACAGTCGAGCTCGGGCACTTCCTCCATCAACTCCAAACCACATGTGCCCTGGCCCGCGAGAATAAATTCATCGTCGTAAGGTGGGACCATCACCAGTCGCTCGCGTTCGGCAAGATCCATCGCAAACGCTTCGCGGTCCTGTTTGTGACGATCGTAGAAAACTACTTCGGCACCGTAACCGCGCGTCGCCGCGATCTTTGACGCGGGTGCATCCTCAGGCATTGCTATCAACGCGCGCACACCTGCTTCACGACCGGCCAGCGCTACCGCCTGCGCATGATTACCTGATGAAAAAGCGACGATGCCTTGCCGTTTCTGTTCAGGCGTCAACGATTGAATCTTGTTCGTCGCGCCGCGGATCTTGAACGCGCCCGCGCGTTGAAAGTTTTCACACTTGAAGAAAACGTCCCGGCCGGCGACTTCATTGAACTGTCGCGACGTGATTACTGGCGTGCGATGAATGCGGTTGGCGATGCGTTCCCGGGCTTCCCGGATCGATTGAATATTCAGCATAAGAAAAGACGTTGGCAAAATTGATTGCGATGCGATCTTCGACGACGCTCAGCTCAGTTTCACTTCCCAGCAACTCCTCCATCGAGGTAACTGGTTCGCCGTCGCACGCAATGATGAGATCAAAGTACCTGAGATCGGTGTTTACATTCAGAGCAAAACCGTGTGTCGTAACCCAGCGCGCAATGTGTACTCCGATCGCGGCGACTTTCCCGCGCTCGGTGTGTACGCCAGTCAAACCCTCGATTCGAAAAGCGTCGATATCAAAGTCCGACATGGTCCGGATCAAAACTTCTTCCAGGTCGCGCACGTAGCGATGCACGTCTTCGCGATCGGGACTCAGGTTGATGATTGGATAACCAACTACCTGGCCCAGGCCGTGATAAGTCACTTTTCCACCGCGATTGGTCTCAAACAACGTCACGTTTCGTGAGCTGAGCTGTTCGCGATCGAGCAGGATTGACGAACTGTCGCCACGCCGCCCGATCGTGAAGGTGTGTGGATGTTCGAGCAGCAGCAGGGTGTCGGGCTGATCGCCGTTTTTGACTGCCAGTTCAGTTTTCTTCTGGACCGCGAGGGCGGCTTCGTACTCGACGCGCCCCAGCGGTTGGACCAACAGCGTTTTATGGCTCATATGCAACCAAATCGTGACCCTCGAGCGTCATTCTAACAGTCGCCTTGGTCTTTGGTACAATCAGCCCTCCAACAGAAAAATAGCAGTCGATCTGAGAACAGCAGCAGAGGAGAAACACACCTTGAAACGCATCCCAATCACTTTACTGACTTTGATTCTTTTGGCTCCCTCTACGGCATTCTCCCAAACACGCAACCGGTCCAGCAGCCGCCAGAAGCCGGCGACCACGACAGCAACCCAGCGAGCCGCGCAGGTGCGGACGCAGGGCGCGACGCGCGTCGCCGATCAGATCAAGAATCTGACCAAGTTCATGTATATCCTTGGCGGAGTGACGAGCAGCATAGCCGCGGTCGAGGAGGCCGCACGCAAAGCTGGAACATCGCCGGCAGACCAAACCGCGCAGAGTAAAGCGCTGGTGAAAGGGACGATTCAGAACATTCGCGAAGGTCTCGACAAACTCGAAATCGACTTTCGCGCTACGCCGGAACTCCAGCCCTACTACATCAAGCTCGCAGGCGTCGCCGCCGGCGCTGCTTCAGCGGAAGAGCAAGCGGCAGCGAGTAAATTTGATGCCGCCGGCCGGCAACTGCTCAATGTTGTGAATCGATTGACGGATGTGTTGCTGCTGATGAGGACCACTGAATAGGTCCTATAAGGCATATAGGACCTATATTCAGTTTTGCTTCTTCGGATAGTACCCCTGGCGCGCGCGCACGCGAACGTCAGCGCGTGCGGGCACAGCCACCGAGATTTTCCGAAACTGCCCTGCTGGTGCGTCGGAATCTCCGTAGTATTGAAGCAGATACTGCCCGCGCAACTCCGCCGCAACCTGCCGGAATACTCTTTCGAGATCCTTATCGGAATCCGGTACGAAGGCCGTGCCTCCAGTGGCTTCAGCGATTGATTCCATGCCTCTTTCAGCTCGCATGGAAATAAGATTTAACTTTATGGATGGACCACCTGGATTGACGGCGTAGAAGATCGCATCCGACTGCTGCACGGCTTTCTGTACCTGCGCAACAGCCCGCTGATGCGCATTCAGGAGGCCCGCCCTCGAGCCAAGGACTTCCTGCTTTCCTGCGTTTTTATCTCGATAGTCTGCAACAGCCTGGTCCCGAATCTGTTCGCTGTTGTTGTCGTCGCCGTCAGACATAACAACAATTACGCGCCGGAAATTACTGGGCGCATTACTCGACAGATATTTTGCAGCGGCGGTAACGGTGTCGTAGAAAGCTGTCGGTACACCCGCTCCCGACGCCGGGGGTATAGACAGCATCTTCGCAGCCGATGTCTCAGCCGAAGCGAGAGGCTGGATCAGCGTGGGTTCCCGCGTAATGGTAAAGATCGCAGCACGGTCGGAAGGCTTCATTACCAACCTCAAAAATGTTGCCGCCGCGTTCTGCTGCAACTCGAAAAATTCTTTTTGCCTGGTGCTGCTCGAAACATCAAATAACAACGCAATCGCAAGTGGTACTTGTTCAGGATCGCCGATGCCCGAGATCTCCTGTTGCTTGCCTTCTTCCAGCAAACGAAAGTCTGCGACCTTAAGACCCTGAACTGCCTGCCCCGTTTGATCAGTCACAGACACGGGCACCATCACGAGGTTCGAAGTGGTCTTGATAACGTCTTCGATCACTTCCGGCTCAGGCTTTGGCGTGGGTGTTGGTTTCGGTCTCCAGGGCGGCGGGGGCGGCGGCAGGTTCTTAGTGCCTTGTGCCTGCGCGGTTGGTACGAATATAAAAAGGGCCAGCACTCCGATTAGGAACGCCGGCCACAAAATTTTTTCCTCAACCCCAAATTTCATCTTTGACACCCTCGAGTCTGTATCATGCCGCCATATGCTGGCCTGCATGTTCGCTCATCCTACCGCTTTTCTGACGGCATGATCCATGACTCTTTGGTGCCACGTTACATGTGCGGAGTTGCACATCGGCGCAACTCCACACAGTCCAATTAATTACCTGAACCTGAAGTACCCGGATTCATCGTCGGCGCCGGAGAAGTAAGTCCCTTGTTGACAAGCAACTTGATCTCAACGCGACGATTCTGCTCACGTCCTTCACGCGTGTCGTTCTCCGCTACCGGATTCATTTCACCGTAGCCATACGGAGTGACGATGCGTCGCAGCGGAATGTTATGGTTCTCAACCAAATAACGAATGACCGCATCGGCACGACGCTGGCTCAGTTGGCGATTGAGATTGATGCTGCCTCGTGAATCGGCATAACCCGAAACTTCGAGGACATAACCCTTCGCATTCATCGCCTTGCTCGCAATGTCGTCCAACTTGGTCTTTGAATCCGCTGAAAGCACTGCACTGCCCGATCTGAAGTTCACTGCAGTGGTCTCTTGTGGTGCATAGTCATCGAGAGCAGAGATGCGCTCGTTGGTGGCGTTCACGCCGGCGACGGCTGCGTCAGCCGTTGCCTGTGCGGCTTTTGCACCACCGCGGGCTGCGTTTGAAACGGCCGCGAGCTCTTCCAACTGACCCGACAGGCGTTGCGCATTCGCTTCGACCTGGCTCAGTTTGTTTTCAGTGTCACTGGCTCTCTCTTCGAGCGGCGCGGCGCGCGATTCAACTGCGCGTGCGGTTCTCATGTCCTGTTCGTTGAAACGAATCTTCTCGGCGTTCAACTCACCGTTAGAACCGCCGCGTCCTTCCACTTCCAAATTCAGACCACGCAGGATGCTGGTCTGTGCATAGTTGGTGCCGCCTCGCAGGAACCCACCGTGGGTCTTCACGCTGGTCCTGTCGCTCAAGCGCACAACCGTATCCACACCGTTCATGTCTCGAATCGTAAAGGTGTCAGAGTCACGTCGGGTCACAACGCCTTTGATCTTCATTTTCTCGCCGCTCGTGACAGTGCGCGAGCCGGCTGGATTGGTCGTATCTTGGGCCAGGATAGGGGAGGCTGAGAAGACTAATAGGCAGGTGATAAGCACTGCCGGGGCAAACATTTTATGTTTAGTGAATACCATCGATTTTATCTCCTTCAAACTGGAAACTAGTTAACGCGCTCCTTGAACGCGCGTCTTTCTCAAGCTGTTCAATGGCGAGTCCTCGCTCCTCGCCTCCCGCTCGTTAAATTTTGCGGATGTCATCATTTAGACCTTCGCCGAAGTTAAGTCAATAGCCTTCCTATTTCTTCATCGAATCACCACTGTATCGCAATAACAGAAGCCACAGATTATCACGGATCATTACGGATTCTTTGCAATCCGTAATGATTCGTGAAGATTTGGGGGTGAAATTGAGGGGAAAT
>DATEWS010000352.1:0-3252 GCA_035257785.1 Pyrinomonadaceae bacterium | reverse complement strand
TTAAGTCGGTTGGTAATCAGGATCGGATGGCACAAGTTCTCACGCGCGTCTCCGAGGCGCTTCTGCTTCAGGCCGACTATGCAAGAGCGCTGAGTGCCGCTGAAAGCGCGTTGACGATGGCGACGCAGTCAGGTAACGGCGAACTCGTGTGGTACGCGCGGAACTTGGCCGGCAAAGCGCAATTGAAGTTGGATCGTGGACCACAGGCTTACAACTCGTTTACCAGCGCTATCTCGACAGTTGAATCGTTGAGAGCGGAAAGTTCAGTCTCGGCCGGCGAATATAATCGATCACTGCCCTATCTCTCCGCGATCGATTTTCTAATGAGTCAGCATCGACCGAGTGAGGCTTTCCATTATGCGGAACGTGCAAAGATAGAGTTTCTGGTAGATCTGCTGAAGAACAACAACGCCGTGCCTGGCAAAGGTCTTTCACCCGATCAACGTCGCGAGGAGAAACGGCTGTCCGGTGAAGTTGCGTCGCTTGAAATTCAACTTGAACGTGATAGCGAACAGCGCTCATCGAGTGAAGCACGGCGATCAGATTTGCGGAATCGTTTACGAACAGCTCGCACAGCGTATGCTGACTTCCGGCAGAAAGTGTTCGGCGCAAACCCCGGTGTGAAAGTCAGCAGGGGCGAGCTCGCTCCGCTAAGACTTGAAGACATTGGTTCGCTGATTACGGATACATCGACGGCGCTTCTCGAATATACGATCACTGAGAACAACACGTACCTGTTCGTCTTGACGGCAGATAAGCCGCGACGAAATCGACCGATCGAGATCAATCTCAAAGTTTACCCGCTGGAAATTAAATACAATGAACTCGCGTGGAGAGTTCGCAACTTTCACCAGCTACTAACCTCACGCGCCGATAACTTTCATGAACTCGCGCTAGAGCTCTACGACATACTTGTCAAACCGGCGCAGGATCAAATCGCACTAAAAACCAAAATAGTCGTTGTGCCTGATAGCGTGCTTTGGCGTCTGCCGTTCGAGGCATTGCAGATGGCGGACGATCACTATGTAGTGGACTCTGCGCAAGTCTCCTACGCTCCATCGCTCTCTGCGCTACGTGAGATGCGAAAGCAGCCTTCGCCGATTGGGCGTCTCAACTCGTTATTGGTCGCCTACGCAAATCCTGATTTGTCGAAGAAGTTTACGAGTCGATTTGAACTTGCTTATGGTGATATTAAGCTGGAGGCGTCTGCTGATCAGCAGGAAGAAATCAAACGTATAGCAACGATCTACGGCGTAAAGACGAGCCGTCTATCGGTTGGCCCACAAGCGAATGCAGAGCAAATCCAGTCAGGTACTTCGCGCGCACGAATCCTACATTTCGCGGTTCCGGTGATATTGGATGACACGAGTCCGATGTCGTCGTTTATCACGCTTTCGCCTGGCACAAGTGAACAGGACGGTTTTTTCAATACCCGTAAAATCATGGAACTGGAAAGTGCTACCGAACTCGTTGTCGCGTCGACAGCGCAACACAGCGCCGGTTTTAATGGGAACGCCGAGCTGGGTTTTTCGTGGGCCTGGTTTGTGGCAGGCGCGCGCGCAACGCTGGTCAGTCGCTGGAAGGTCGAATCGCCGGCTCCGTCGCCGCTGCTCACGGGATTCTATTCATCACTCAAAGCGACAACCCGACCTCCAGTTTCCAAGACGCGGGCGCTACGTCAAAGCATGCTGGCAATCAGGCGATCCACCGGATATCAACACCCATATTACTGGGCGGGTTTTGCGATGATAGGCGATGCGCGTTAGTTGATTGGCGATTGATGATTAGCGGGCGAAGTACCGCATCACCGCTCCCTTGCTATGATCGACGTATCCTTTCTGCCAATCGTCGTCAGTCTCTAAAAACCCGGACCAGCCCTTCTTTCCTTGACGCTTACGTTCAGTTTCTATGGCACGAAAGCGATAGTGATCGTAAACATCCATAATGTGAACTGCATAAGCGGCTGCGAGGTCCCGATTTCCTCGGACAATAAGAAAATTTTCGTCATTTGAATAAGACGCCTTAAATCCCAGGTTATGACTGCCCAGGATTACCGCGCAGTCGTCCGAGCGAGGATCAATCACAATGAGTTTATCGTGAATAATCGCGCCGACGGCTCCCTTTGCAGTCAATTGTTCGAGTCCAAAATCTCCAAGAAGGTTGCGATCATCGATGCGTGCTGCTCTCACGATCGAGATGTTCTTGTCGTCGAAAGTGGCAGGCGAGTCTCCTTCTTCGACTATCTCGCCGTCTTGCTTCTTGGTGGGCTTATAATTTGGCATCGCCTGAGGACTCGAAACCGCACCGCACACTATCAGCGAACGATCCTTCATGCCTATGTCGATAGCTTCGCCTATAAGACAGTCTACGCCGCGTTGGCCCGGGTAGAAGGCGAGGAAAAGGATGGCAGGATCTGATAGAGGTCGACGTTAGTCTTACCACCGGCGACTCCCCCATGGATGAGTGGAATCACGTCTCCAGCAAGATATTTGCGATGGGGATCATTGGGATTAGAAATCTTGTTAATGAGTTCATCCGGCTCGATGACACCATCTTCTTTGAGCACGTTGCTCAACCACTGTGCGGCCAAAATTCCATTTGTAAAGGTTGAGCGAAACGGACCGCGCCGCGTGGTGACAAAGATATCGTTGCTGATCGCAGCCGGGGCCAAATAACCGAGCGGACGAACTTTGCCGGTATAGGCTTTCACTCTCTCTCTAACCGGCTTGCCGTTGTCGTCAAGAACGGGTTTGCCGTCCGAATCGCGCTTGATCACATAAGCAAACTCCAAACCATTTGACGGCACTGCTTCGACTCCGGACTTGAGATCTCCAACAGGTCGAATTTCGTAGCGAACGCGGACGTTTTCAGGCCGGCGCTCCGCGCCGTCGCGCTTCTTACGCAGAGTTAGATCGCGCCACGACATTTTTTGAACTGGCCACACACTCGTATCCTGAGGAAGCCAGTTTGGATTGCTCTGACCCTTGAAGGCGACCCAGGTTGCGCACTTGATTCGGTCTTCGCTGCCCATCGGCCCTCAGAGCCAACGATCCATCATCGTTGAGATAGACGCGGGTAACATCGAAGCCGAGGCAGCCTTTGATTTTCTTATCCACATCCCAGGCGACGTAAGCAACCTCGTTATTGGACCATGCACGAACGGTCGTGATTTGTCCCATGATTTCCTCCAGGGGGTTAGAGTGTTTTAGAGGTTAGATTGGAAAGCGCGGCATATGGGTGATAAGACGATCA
>DATEWS010000351.1:0-4665 GCA_035257785.1 Pyrinomonadaceae bacterium | reverse complement strand
GCACGACTTCTTTCATTCTCGCTGAGGTTGAATCGAGTCGCGGTGGTGAGTACAAATGGGGCCATTACATGTTGACGATTGCTGATTGTCGTCGACGTATTCAACTGGAATTTTTTCTCGGCACCGTGCGAGCGCGGCGAGAGAGTTTGAGAAAGCTCGATCTGTTGCTCAAGGTGCTCGGTTCGTTTCGCAACGCGTTGTTGGCAGAGGCGCAGGCGATCACTGAATACGAGAAGGCTGGAAAGCGTGTCGGTAAAAGTAAGCCACAAAAAGGCACAAAAGGCGCATAAAGAAAAATAGGTCCTATATGACATAGGACCTATTTTGGACTTGCCTGATGATTTCAGGAAGTTGCTGGTACGTGAGCGGCGTCGGGTGTCTCCTCCACCTTTTCCCACTTAACCAGTTTCAGATCCAGAACGAAGATCGCATAGATCACCGGCACGAGCAGCAACGTGATAAAGGTTGCCACGCTGAGTCCACCGATCTGTGCATAACACATCGGCTCCCAGAGTGGACCGCCATGTGAAGCGAGTGGAAACAGTGCGATCACAGTCGCGCCGACCGTAATCATTACCGGTCGAAGTCGCATGATGCCCGCATCCAGCAACGCTTGAATCAACGGCTCACCCTCAGCGTGTTTCTCTTCGATGAAGTCAAACAACACGATGATGTGGCTGACGATTACACCGACGAGACTCACAATGCCGAGAAACGCCATGAAACCGAAAGGCTGGCCCATGATCCACAGCGCCGCCAACGCACCCACCATCCCAAACGGAACTGCCGCAAACACGATGAAGGGTTTGATGGCGTTCTTAAACTGAAACACCAGCGCCATGAAGATCAGCAACACCGAAACGGCCAGCACGATAACCAAGTCCCTAAAACTCTTGACCTGGTCTTCTTCTTCACCACCAATCTCGAGTCGATATCCGGCCGGCATCTCCTTCTGAAGTTCCTTGAGTTTCGGACGCGCCGCTTTCATTACTTCGGAAGCAAGTCGTCCGTCAGACGGCATCGCCGATACGGTAATCGTTCGAAACTGATTGCGCGAACGCATCTTCTCGGTCTGCATTCCGTACTCCAGCGACGCAACCTGCCGCAGGTGAATCTTCTGCGATCCCTTCGAGGAATAGACGTAGAGATTATTCAGATCGCCGAGTTGCGAGCGCTCTTCCATGCGCAGTTTCGCCATGACGGGAATCTGCTTATCACCTTCGCGCAGCGTCGTGACCTGATGACCGGACATCGCCGACTGCGACGCCATCGCGACATCGTAGTTGGTTAACCCGGCATTGTTGGCACGCTCCGAATCGGTTTTGAGACGAACCGCAAAACTCTCCTCGCCCCAATCGTTGCGAACGCGATCCGCGATCGCCGTCTCCTCAAGGATAGCGCTCACACGATCCGAATAATTTCTCAGCATGCCGATATCTTCGCCGCTCAAGCGTATTGCCACCGGCAACCCGACCGCTTTGCCTGACTCGAGTTGTCGCACATCGATGCGCGCGCCCGGCACTCGGTCCGAAAGCGCCTCTTGAAGTTCACCGATCAGGTGCGACGTGTCGTGCTTGTCTTTGACCTGAATGATGATCTGCGCGTAGTTCAACTGCTGTAATTCAGGCGAAAGAGAGAACCAGAATCTTGGACCACCACCGCCGACGAAAGTCGTCAACGACTGCAACACTTCGCGTGGTTTTCCATCCGACTCCGGATGATGTTCACCGTATTTGGCAACCACTTCGCGAATGATCTCTTCCGACTTAGCCGCGGCCTCGCTGGTCGCCGACAACGGCGCATCAGCAGGTAACCAAACATCCACATACGACAAGTACGAAAGATCCTTCGGGAAAAACTGCGTCTTAAGGCGCGCCATAAACACACCGCCGGCGATAAGAAACATGAGCGCGCCGGCCATGACTTTCCAACGGTGTTCGATGGCCCACGTGCCGAGCCGGTAGTAACGAGCTGCAAAGCCCTTCGTGCGGCGTTCCGCGATCGGCATCTCAAACTTCGGCTTCAGCAGGTAGTAGCTGAGCAATGGAATAAACGTCATCGATACAAGTCGCGATGCCACGAGCGAACAGGTGATCACTATCGGTAACGTGTAAATGAACTCACCCGTCGAGCCTTTGAGCATCAGAAACGGCAAGTAGGCCACGATGTTCGTGATCGTCGCGTACAGAATCGCCGTGGCCAGTTTCGTTGGTCCAAGCCAGGCAGCGATTATCGAAGGATGACCGAGAGCGAGATCGCGTTTTATCGCGTCACCCGCGACTACCGGGTCGTCCACGAGCAATCCGAGTGCGATGATCAACGTGGCGATCGAAACCTGCTGTAAATCAATGCCCAGGATGTGCATGAAACCGAACGTCATCGCGAGCGTGATCGGAATCGAAAACGCCATCAGCAACGCCGAGCGCCATTCCCAGAAACCGATCAAAGCGATGATCACCACGAGCCCAATTGCCTCGTAAAGACTCGTCATAAACAAGTCGATACTCTCTTCGACCTGCAACGGCTGATCGGAAGTACGCGCGTAGATCAGATCCGCCGGCATCTGCTGTTGCAAACTATCGAGCACAACATCGATTTGCTTACCAAACTCCGCGATCTGCTCTCCGGAACGCATCTGCACCGAAAGCGTGATCGCGCGACTGCGCTGCCAGTTACCCTGGGTATCGCGCCAGTTGAAAAAGTTCTGGAATTTAGCGGGGCTCTCGTAACCACGCACCACGTCAACGAGGTCGCGCACATAAACCAGACTGCCGTTCGACGTACGCACCTGAACGTTGCCGATCTCATCCTCGCTCTTAAACTCACCACCGGGATCGAGCGTCACATTCTTGCCTTCGACGTTGACCTGGCCACCGGAAGTCGAGATGTTTCGACCTTTCATGGCGTCTTCGAGGGTGCCCGGCTGAATGTTGTAAGACGCCAGACGCTCCTGTGAATAAAGCAGGAAGACGTTCTCCTTCAGGATTCCCGAGCGGCTGACTTTGGAAACTTGCGGAATGGTCTTAAGGGTCTTCTCGATCAGATCCGTGTAATCGTCCATCTGGCGATAGCTGTACTTATCGCCGGCGACGGCTTTCAGTTTTGCATGTACGTCCTGAGTGTTGCGCACAACGATCGGCGCCCAGGCATCGGGATTAAACTCACCCGCCTGCATTCTTTCAGCGATAAACTGTTGCACGAAGCCGAGAATCTCTTCGTCGCTCTTGTCATTCGCGCCGTCGAAAGCGATAAACCGATCGCCGTGAATGACGCGCAGGTCAGTCGCGAAGTTCTTCTCTTTTAAATATGCCATGAACATCTCGATCGCCGGCCGCAGCAGATGCTCCTGCAAAGCCACGGGTGAATTGAGCACGAGTGTGAACCTGTTGCCCGCAACACCTGCGCGCCCCTGATCGATTGCGGCGGCAATATTTTGTGCACGCAACGCGATGTCCGCGTCGTCAGCCTTCGGACTCGCGACCGTGAGCATTAGAGCCGCCGTGTCGCCGAAGTCCTTAATAAAATTGATTGGACCAGCGCCATTCGGCAGATCGCGAATGCCGTCGAGTTTCAACTTAATATCGTCAAACTCTTTGCCGGTCTCTTTCAGATTCTCGTCGAGCTCGACGTAGATAACCGCAAGGCCCGTGCGCGAGATTGATTCAACTTTCGTGACCTTCGCGTTCGCAACCATCTGCTCTTCGACTTTCCTGGTCACGAGTTGTTCGACCTTTTCAGCGCTCGCTCCTGGCCAGGGCACAAGCGCCACCGCAGTGCGCACCTGCACTTCCGGGTCTTTGCGCTGGGGCATGCGAATGTAGCCATACACGCCCCAAAGGCAGGTCAGTATTAGCAGCACCCACGCGACCTGTCGCTTTTCGACGAAGAAGCGCGCCGTGTTGTGCTTGCCGTTGATGAGTTCTTGATCGCTCTTTCCGTGGGACATGATTGCTACTCCTTCAGTTAGGTTTTTCTCTGTGTCCTCTGCGGCCCTTTGCGTTCTCTGCGTTGAATGGCGTTGTTGACGCAGAGGGCCGCAGAGAGGGTTATGGCATGACGCGGACTTCTTCGCCGTCTGCGACTTGCGTGGCGCCGGTCGTGATCACGATGTCACCGGGCTTCACGCCGCTATTCACAGCGACTGAATTGCCGAATGACTCGCCGAGTATGACGCTCCTTAATCGTGCGACGTGCTTGCCGTTGACTTCCTCGACAACCGCCACCGCATAAGCGTTTGGATCGACTTTCGATCGTGTCACCGCAGTTAACGGAACAACCGTAAACTCTTTCGTCTCTCCTGCTTCGTTGACGGTCATCGCCGCGATCATTCCGGGCTTCAGCACGCCTTCCGGATTCGGAATCGTTACCTCCACGTCAAACACGCGGCTGTTCTGATCGGCCGCAGGCGAGATGCGCGAAATGTGTCCGGTAAACTCAGTGCCCGGCACGGCGTCCGTGGTCATCGTAAGCGTGTCGCCGAGTTTGAAGTTTTGCAGCGCCAGGTCAGGTACTCCGAAGGCAGCCTTCACTGAGCTCAAGTCAGCGAGGACGAATGCCGGCGTGCCAGTCGAAACGAGTTGACCAACTTCAATCTTTCTCTCGATAACGATGGCACTGAGCGGCGCTCGCAACTGCGCGTCACCGAGCGGAATGCTGGCGGTGTAG
>DATEWS010000350.1:0-3766 GCA_035257785.1 Pyrinomonadaceae bacterium | reverse complement strand
GATCGCGTTGGGAGACGTGTCAGGGAAGGGAACTGCCGCAGCGCTCTTGATGTCGTCACTGCATGCTGCGATTCACGCGCAGTCAGCGTCGCATGATTCGCTCGTCGCGACGATCTCCGCGGTCAATCGTTATCTCGCCGATAATATTCCGGCGAATCGTTTTGTGACGTTGTTCTACGCGGAGCTCGATCCGGAATCGGGTTCGTTGTCGTTTCTGAACGCCGGTCACAATCCTCCACTAATCGTCCACTCCGCGGGGACTGTCGAACAACTCGCTTCGGGCGGTCTGCCACTGGGCATCAAGCCCGATGCAGAATATCGCGAGGGACGCACGCAGTTGCAACACGGAGACGTGCTTTGCATCTATTCTGACGGCGTGACCGAGGCGGTGAGTCCAACAGGCGAGGAGTTTGGCGCGACGCGCTTGTATGAAGTGGTTTCGCGCAACATCGAAGCGTCCGCAGCGGGAATTCGCGATCGCATCGAGTCGTCGTTGACGAAGTTCGCGCAGGGCACCAGCGCCGCTGACGACATCACGCTGGTGATAGTCAAAAGACAGACATAGGTCCTATAGGACAAATAGGACCTATTACTCTTTCACGCCGCTCACCACGTGTAGCAAAGCACCCACTGCAAGCATGATGATTCCCTTTTTCGAGAGTGGCGCGTAAAGACCTTGCAGGTGCGGTTCGTAGAAAAATCCAATCGTGATCAGCACCGGCGCGATCGTGATCAGCGCCGAACCCAGGTACTGTAACGCGCGCTGCCACGTTTGCACTCGATACGAGAAGTAACTGCCGATCCCGAGGTGCAGCAATCCTGACAGTAGAATAAAGATGTGCCGCGTGCGATAAAGCATCCGCGGTCCATCAGGCATGAACCGCAGATGGTCGTGAAACCGATCCATGTACTGGCCCGTTAACAAAAAGACGACCAGTAGGATCAATCCGAAGATCAGGTGAAATCGTTTCATGAAGTTTATGGATCCAGATACTGACATCGGCGGTCCGCTTCACAAGTTCCCGATCACGAACCACTCCGCTATCGTCGCCGCGCGCAGTGATAACGAGATCGTCAGGCGGCGTGCTTTTAACACCATACTTAACAGTTATTGGAAACCGGTCTACAAGTACGTTCGCCTCAAATGGCAGGCAAGTAACGAGGACGCAAAAGATCTGACCCAGGGATTTTTCGCCAACGCGTTCGAGAAGAACTATTTTGCCAGTTACGACGCGACTAAGGCCAGCTTTCAAACGTTTCTGCGTACGTGTTTGGATGGATTCGTCGCGAACGAGCGCAAAGCAGGACAACGGCTCAAGCGCGGGGGTGACATGGACCACTACCAGCTCGACTTCGCCGCCGCAGAGAATGAACTTGCCGCGCATGCATCAGCGTCGACGCTTACTCCCGAAGAATATTTTCATCGCGAGTGGGTGCGTTCGACGTTCGCGATAGCTGTCGAAGAGTTTCGCGAACGCTGTGTTGAGTCAGACCGCCTCGTCCATTTCCAACTGTTCGAACGTTACGACTTGAACGACGACGAGGTGTCATACGCATCGTTGGCAAAGGAATTCGGTCTCGAACCGACGACCGTCAACAACTATCTCGCAGCCGCGCGGCGCGACTTTCGCCGCATCGTGCTCGATAAGTTTCGCGAGACGACGTGAGATGAAATGGCTCTCGGACGACAAGTTGGACCACCTGCTCGATGTTGTCGGCACGAGGTACGCGTTCGTAAAAGAGCTTGGACGCGGCGGGATGGGCACTGTCTATCTCGCCGAAGACCGGGAACTCGATCGGCAAGTCGCGATCAAAGTTCTTAACACGCCTGGAGCGACAGACGGTTTACGCGAGCGGATGATTCGCGAGGCACAGATCATCGCGCGGCTCGAACATCCCGGAATTGTTCCCGTTCACGATGTCGGGACGTTGCCTGACGGGCGGATCTTCTACGCGATGAAGTTTGTGCGTGGCAGTCGTCTTGATGAATACGCCGCGCAAGGCGCTTCGTTGCGAGATCGGCTGCGAAAATTTCAGGCTGTTTGCGATGCGGTCGCCTTCGCGCACGCGCACGGCGTTATCCATCGCGATCTGAAACCGCAGAACATCATGATCGGATCGTTTGGAGAAGTCCTCGTCATGGACTGGGGCGTCGCAAAAATCCGCGAAGATCCGTGTAAATCCGCGGTCTTCAATACCTCGGACGGCACTGTCATCGGCACACGCACCTACATGTCGCCCGAACAAGCGCGAGGCGAAATCGAGATCGACGAACGTACGGACGTCTATTCACTCGGCGCGGTGCTCAAGTTTCTGTTGACCGATCAGAAAGTCAGTAAACCGGCGAAGGCGATCCTGTTAAGGGCGATGGCAAGTGAGCCGGGCGAGCGTTATGCGAGTGCGTCGGAATTGTCGGCGGATATTGGTCACCTGCTCGATGCTGAGCCGGTTTCAGCGTATCGGGAAAACGCTTTCGAGAGGACTGGCCGGTGGGTTAGTAAGAATCGTTTTCTCGTCCTGCTGGTGCTTGCTTACCTGCTGATGAGAATTTTTTTGATTTTCACGTCGCGACGTTAAAGGTTTCCGCGCAGACGTTTAATAGAAGAGCAGGAGGAAAAAATAATGTCCAAACCCCTACTTGGAGTAGTGCTCGGCGCGATTCTCGGCGTTTTCGACGGCCTGACCGCTTGGTTCACTCCGGCCGTTCGCAATCAACTGGCTGGTATTGTTGTCAGTTCCACTATCAAAGGAGTCCTCGCCGGCGTTGCGATCGGATTCTTTGCGAAGAAGTTTCATTCACTGCCGGTTGGGATACTGTTCGGCATCGTGGTCGGTGCAGTGCTGGCATACATCGCCGCGCTGCTGGCAGGTGGTTATTACTTCGAGATTATGCTGCCCGGAACGATCGTCGGACTGATCGTCGGTTTCGCTACGCAGAAGTATGGTCAACCACAGATTACACAGATGAATCCGGATTAAATCTGCGTAATCTGTGGTTAAAAGTCAGTCGCTGGGTTTGCCCTGGAGCAGAGGTTCGGATTTGACCGTCTGTGGTCCGTTCTCGTTGCAGATCGCGAACGACGCGCCTTCGTACATCGTCACCCCCGCATACTCGCCCTTCGCGTTGAGGATGTAGAAGTTGATGCCGAAGTTTGGCAGGCCTTTGCTGTTAAGCAGTCTCTTCTCGATCGTGTTGCTCTTGATTCTGTTCAAGACTTCCATGCCCGCATCTTTCGGATGCGCGCCGCGTCGCATCTCTTCGATGATCACAAACGAGCAGAGATTGAACAGGTTCGCTTCGCCACGTCCGGTTGAACCCGCCGCGCCGACTGCACCATCGACATAAAGACCCGCGCCGAGAATGGGCGAGTCGCCGAGCCGGCCGGGAATTTTCCATGCGAGTCCACTGGTAGTCGTAACGCCGCAGATATCGCCTCGTGAATTGATGCCGTCGCAATTGATCGTGCCGTGCAAATTCTCTTCGCGTAACAATCCTTCATTAAACATGTCGCGCGCGGCTTTGTAGCCGAGTTCGGCACGTTTTTTCGGATCGAGATAGTGACCGGGATCGCTGCGGCGCTTCCACTCGAGCCACTGCTTGCGCGAGTTCTCAGTGTTGAGATC
The DNA here is from genome assembly GCA_035257785.1 of Pyrinomonadaceae bacterium. Classification (GTDB taxonomy): domain Bacteria; phylum Acidobacteriota; class Blastocatellia; order Pyrinomonadales; family Pyrinomonadaceae; genus PSRF01. Next base: position 142 of record DATEWS010000350.1, on the reverse strand, counting down.
GTCTTCGATCTTGAACCCCATATTGCGCGCGAACTCCTGCGCACCCTTGCCGACGATGAGATGATGATCGGTGTTCTCCAGCACAGCCTTAGCGACGAGCGAGGGCGTGCGCACGCCTTCGAGCGCGCCCACGGCGCCGGCG
>DATEWS010000349.1:0-6764 GCA_035257785.1 Pyrinomonadaceae bacterium | reverse complement strand
TTTGAATCAGGAATGAGCTCGTACGTCGGTTCGAAATTGTGTTCGACGTCAACGCCGAGACCTTTCGAAGGTAGATCTTTGATGTGGCCTATCGAGGCCTTAACCAGATAGTCCTTTCCCAGATACTTATTTATTGTTTTTGCCTTTGCAGGCGACTCAACGATTACCAGGTTCTTTGCCATTTATAGTTTTCTCACAAAACATCTTCCCGGCAGCGCTCGCACCAGCTCTCGAATTTCCAGAGATAGTAGCGCCGCCGTCAGCTCCGATATCGGGAGCTTGCTCTTATCAAATAACCAATCAACATGCGCCGGGCTGTCGGGTGTCAATAACTTAAAGACTGAAGTCTCCGCCGTCGAAAGTCCCTCCGGAACAAATGCCAAACGATCCGCAACTGACGGCTCCTTTTTCTTCTGCTCACCAAACGGCGGCGGTAATAAAGTCGCTGCGATCTGCGGCGGCAGTTCCGTGGCGATGTCCTGCCACTGCTGCACCAGCTTCGCGCCCGCGCCTTTAATAAGGTAGTTCGTACCGAACGAGTTTCGCGAAGTGATGTTTCCCGGCACAGCAAACACTTCCCGATTCTGTTCCATTGCCAGGCGCGCTGTTATCAAAGACCCCGAATTCTCGGCTGCTTCCACAATTACCACACCGAGACTCAGCCCGCTAATGATGCGGTTCCGGTATGGAAAGTTTTCCGAGACCGGCGGCGTGCCCAACGGGAACTGGCTGACCACTGCCCCGCCACGCTCGAGAATTTCCGCCGCTAACTTCTTGTGATCGCGAGGGTAAACCTCGTCGATCCCGGTGCCGAGCACGGCGACTGTCCGGCCGCCGGCGTCCAACGCTCCGCGATGCGCCGCCGCGTCGATTCCTCGCGCGAAGCCCGAAATTACCGTCACGCCGCGCTGTGCAAGGTCGCGAGCGAGCATGATTGCCGAGTTCTGACCGTAAGTCGAACACCGGCGCGACCCGACCACACCGATACACGGCCGATCCAAACAGTCTGACCACGCGCCTTTTACGTACAGAACAATGGGCGGGTCGTAAATCTCGCGTAAGGATGAGGGATAAACCCCGTCGTCCAGCAATAGGATGTCGCCGCCGAGCTTCTTCACCGCCTCGATCTCGGTTTCAGCACGAGATCGCAAGTCGCGGGCAATGATGGTATCGACCGTTTCGGGTGGCAGTCGCAAGCGCTCAAGCTCGGCGCGTGTTGCTTTGTAAACTGCCTCCGCGGAACCAAAGCGCTCCAGGAGTTTGGCAGCGGCGCGAGGTCCGATGCCGGGCGTCATATTCAGCTCAACCCAATCACTAATCATGTGAGGAATTCCTTGTAAAAGAACTATTTCCGCCCGTCCAATACTGGCGGAGGCGTGTAGGAATCGAACCTACCTGAGCCCGCTCTCACGGTCTCACTAACGGTTTTGAAGACCGCGCCGTTCACCAGAACAGATTCGCCTCCAAGCTGAGGCCGGATTGGTCGGAAGCCACAAACCCTACGCGCCCTCAGGCTGGACTGTCAAGTTTTCTTCTCTGCGCCCTCTGCGGCTCTCTGCGGTCTCGGCGTCGAAAATGGCGCTTTAACACAGAGAACGCAGAGGGCCGCAGAGGAACGCAGAGATTTGACCTTCAATCCGTCATAACCTAGAATCCGAACGAACGTTCGAACCAGAATATTGTTAATCATGTTAAATCCTATTTCGTTCCAAACGGCGCCGGACCAGTACCGGCACTGGAAGCTTCAAATCGACGGACCCATCGCGACGCTCTCGATGGACGTCCAGGAAGATGAGACGCTCGCCGAGGGTTACAAGCTCAAGCTCAACTCGTACGACCTGGGCGTCGATATCGAGCTCGCCGACGCGGTGCAGCGGATTCGCTTCGAGCATCCGGAAGTTCGCGCAGTCGTGATTACGAGTCTGAAGCCGCGAATCTTTTGTGCGGGCGCGAATATCTACATGCTCGGCACATCGTCACATGCTTTCAAAGTCAACTTCTGCAAGTTCACGAATGAAACGCGCTGCGCGATCGAAGACGACTCGAATCATTCTCGTCGGCGTTACATCGCTGCACTGAACGGCACAGCTTCCGGCGGCGGCTACGAACTCGCGATCGCGTGCGACGAGATCTTTCTCGTCGACGATGGCAACTCAGCGGTCTCGTTACCCGAAGTTCCACTCCTCGGGGTCTTGCCGGGAACTGGCGGTCTTACTCGGCTGGTTGATAAGAGAAAGGTGCGCCGTGACCGCGCGGACGTTTTCTCTACACTCGCGGAAGGCTTGAAAGGAAAACGCGCGAAAGAGTGGGGACTGATCGACGACTACTTTCCGACGAGCAAGTTCCAGGAATCGGTTGACGCGCGTGTTAAGGAGTCAATTGAACCCGCTACAGGAACGGTGACATCGGGAATCAAGCTCACGCCGTTGACGTTTGAATCAACTGACGACTCGCGTAACTATCGTTACGTAAAACTCAAGCTCCACCACGAACAACGCTACGCCGATTTAACGATTCACGCACCCGAAGGCGCGCAACCAACGACGGGTGAGCAGATTCAGGAACTCGGCGACAAGTATTGGGCTCTGCAAGCGTATCGCGAGCTCGACGACGCGCTCTTGCACTTGCGCGTGAACGAACCGCTGATCGGTCTTGTTTGTGTGCGAACTGAAGGTGATGCTGAGTCAGTGTTGCAAGTGGACGAGACGCTCAGAACCAACTGGGACCATTGGCTCGTGCGCGAAATCATTTTGCACATGGCGCGTGTGTTGCGACGTTTGGATCTCACGGCGAAGAGTTTCTTCGCGATTGTCGAGCCGGGCAGTTGTTTCGCCGGCAACCTTCTCGAGCTGTTGCTCGCGTCCGATCGCAGTTACATGCTGATGGATTCGGATGCGAAGTTGCACGTGTCTGAGTTGAACGCGGGCGCGTTCCCGATGAGCAATGGTCTAACGCGTCTGCAATCGCGCTACCTTGCGGAACCCGGGAAGCTCGATGAAGTGCTCGGCGAGAACAAGAGCTTCGACACTGAAGAAGCAGAAGAGCTTGGTCTCGTTACGTTCGCGCCCGACGATCTCGACTGGGAGGACGAGATTCGCGTCGCGATTGAAGAGCGCACGTCGTTGTCGCCCGATGCGCTGACCGGCATGGAAGCATCGCTTCGTTTTGCCGGTCCGGAAACGATGGACACAAAGATCTACGGCCGCCTGACCGCCTGGCAAAACTGGATCTTTCAACGCCCAAACGCCGTCGGCGAGAAAGGCGCATTAACGAACTACGGCAAACCGACTAAGGCGGAGTTTGATTACAAGAGAACATGAGCCACAAAAAGGCACATAAGAGACAAAAAGAAGTTAATGAGCGTCTCGCGCTCAATAATTATTTTGTGCTTTTGTGCCTTTTTGTGGCGGGAACAAATTATGAATTTATACGATCGCATTCCTAATAACGTAAATCTCTCCGAGGACAAGAAACTACAGCGCGCCCTCGAGAAGTGGTTGCCAAACTATCTCGACTGGTGGCGCGAGATGGGGCCCGACGGTTTTCAGGATAAAGACGTGTGGCTGCGCACCGCCGTAGACGTCGGATCCGAAGGCTGGGCGCATTTCGATTACGTGAAGATGCCTGATTACCGGTGGGGCATTTTTCTCGAACCACCGCAGCCCGACGCGATCGTCGGCTTCGGCGATAACTACGGCCGTCCTGCGTATCAGGAAGTGCCCGGTGAGTTTCGTAACGCACTGCGACGCATCATCGTCACGCAAGGCGACACCGAACCAGCCTCAGTCGAACAACAACGGCAACTGGGCAAGACCTGCCCGTCGCTTTACGATCTGCGCAACCTGTTTCAGGTCAACGTCGAAGAGGGCCGCCATCTTTGGGCGATGGTTTATTTGCTGCACGGTTACTTTGGTCGGGACGGCCGCGACGAAGCTGACGCGCTGCTCGAACGTCGCAGCGGCAACCCCGACAAGCCGCGCATTCTCGAAGCGTTCAATCAACCGTGCGACGACTGGCTCAACTTCTTCGCGTTCACGATGTTTACAGATCGCGACGGCAAGTATCAGCTTTCAGCGCTCGCTGAGTCGGGCTTCGAGCCGCTCGCGAGAACGTGCCAGTTCATGCTTACTGAAGAAGCGCATCACATGTTCGTCGGCGACACGGGCCTCGGTCGTGTTGTACGTCGCACTGCGCAACTGATGAAAGAAGGTGACGTGCGTGAGCTCGGAGGCATTCCGCTCGACATCATTCAGAAGTACATCAATTTCTGGTTTAGTTACTCGCTCGATCTTTTCGGCGGCGAGATCAGTTCCAACTCTGCTGACTTCTTCGCCGCGGGTTTGAAGGGTCGTTACAAGGAACGTGAGCAGTACAGCGATCACCTCGCGACGGATGAAAACTTCACGATGACGGTCGTCGAAGATGGTCAACTGAAGACGCGCGAAGTGCCGCTCAGAAATGCATTGAACGAACTGTTGCGTACCGAGTATGTGAAAGACTGTGAGAAGGGTCTCGCGCGTTGGAACAAGGTGCTCGCGGACGAAGCCGCGCGTGAACGTCTCTCTCTGCCGCATCCTCGTTTCCATCGTCACGTTGGTGAGTTTGCGGGACACACGTTTGATATCGACGGCAACCCGATCTCGCGCGAAGAGTTTGAGCGTCGCAAGGACGAATGGCTGCCGACGATGGAAGATCGTGAGTACGTGCGCAGCCTGATGCATCCGGTGTACGAGCAAGGCAAGATCGCAAACTGGATCGCGCCACCGGCGGCTGGCATTAAAGGCAAGCCGTTTGATTTTGAATATGTGAGGTTATAGAAACACAGATCTGCGCGGACAAAAGCACGGATTTCTTTATGTCTCGTTACGATCAAAAGCTGGAGTTCATACTTCGCAGCGCGGCGCGCATCTTCGCCGAGAAGAGTTATCACTCGACGTCGATGCGCGACATCTCGCGCGCGACGAACGTGAGTCTCGCGGGTCTGTATCACTACTGCAGGTCGAAAGAAGAACTACTGTTTCTGATACAGGACAATTGTTTCGGACGTGTGCTCGAACGACTTGAGCAGCGACTTCAAGACGTCGAAGATCCGATCGCGAAGCTCGGCATCTTCATCGAAAATCATCTTTCGTTCTTCGCCGCGAACATGGCGGAGATGAAAGTGCTTTCGCATGAAGCCGAATCGCTGCGCGGTGATCTGTACACGCATGTCTCGACTCGCAAAGACAACTACACGAAGCTCGCGCGCAAGATCCTGCGTGAAGTTCAGGAAGTGGGTAACAGCAAAGAGCCAATTGATTTAACCGTGGCGACGTATGCGTTGTTCGGGATGATGAATTGGATCTATAACTGGTACGATCCGCAAGGTAAACTAAAAGTCTCAGACTTGGCCGATAATGTGATGAAATTGTTTTTGAATGGGTTCATGAGCGAGGGCATGCGACATAGTGTGCCGTTACTATCGGAGAGCCCGAGCGTTTGGAGCCACGGATAACACGGATGGAAAAACTCGATTTTGAAGTGCGGGATGGAATTGCCGTTATTACGCTAAACGATCCGCCTGCGAATACGTACAGCTACGAGATGATGCAGGAGCTGGACCGCGCGATTCTCGATGCGCGCATGGACGAGTCGGTCCAGGTGATCGTGATCACCGGCGAAGGCGAGAAGTTCTTTTGTGCCGGCGCTGACATTCAGATGCTGGCGAGCGTGACGCCGGCTTACAAATACTATTTTTGTCTACACGCAAACGAGACGCTCAATCGTTTGGAACAAACGCCGAAGCTTGTGATCGCAGCGATCAATGGTCACTGCGTCGGCGGCGGTTTGGAAGTTGCGATGGCGGCTGACATTCGTGTCGCGCGCAGGGGCGCCGGCAAGTTAGGATTACCTGAAGTTTCGCTCGGCGTGCTTCCCGGAACCGGCGGCACGCAGCGTTTGGTGCGAATCGTTGGTAAGTCGAAAGCAATCGAGTTGATGGCGACGGGTCAGTTATTTGATTTCGAACGTGGTCTCGAGCTCGGTATTCTGAATCAGGTTTTCAAAGCTGAAACGCGCGCAGATTTTGATCGGCAAGTGCGCGAGTATGCGGCGCAGTTCACGACGCCGAATAAAGCCGCGCATGCAGTCGGTCGCATCAAGCGTGCGGTTCAGACCGGTGCGGAGTTGTCGTTTGAACCGGCGCTCGCGCTCGAACGCGAGTTACAGCAACAACTCTTCCAATCCGAGGACGCGAAAGAAGGTATTGACGCTTACGTTAATAAGAGGAAAGCAGAATTCAAGGGCAGATAGGTCATATTGGTCTCTATAGGTCCATTTTAAACAATGTCCTACGAGCACATTCAAATCGCAGAAGCTGACGGCATCACGACGATCACGCTGTGCCGTCCGGATCGTTTGAACGCATTCGTCGGTCACATGCGTCGCGATCTGGCCGAGGCGCTCGAAGACGCGGGCAGCGATCGCAATGTGCGTGTGGTGATTGTCACTGGCGCAGGTCGCGCGTTCTGTGCGGGTGGCGATATCGCATTCATGGCTGAGCTGATGCAGCGACGCGATGCGGAAGAGTTCTCGCGCATTCTCGGCGCCGGGCGTCGCGTGATTCTCGCGATCCGGCAGATGACGAAACCCGTGATCGCGTCGATCAATGGACCAGCTTCGGGCGCCGGCTGCAATCTCGCGCTTGCTTGTGACTTGCGTATCGCGTCGAACACGGCAACCTTCAGTCAGTCGTTCGCGAAAGTCGGACTTCATCCTGACTGGGG
>DATEWS010000348.1:0-5490 GCA_035257785.1 Pyrinomonadaceae bacterium | reverse complement strand
GCGCGAGGTAAGCGATCGCACGACCATTGGCTTCACCGCCTTCAGCAAACTTCTCCGCCGGGATCAGGATCGACGTGACGAAACTGCTGCTGATCAACAATACGCTCATGATTAAAGCTGCGGAACGAAGCAGCTTTCTCGCATTAAGAATGCGGCCTCGCAACAACTGCCGCGTTTTTCTGTCCTCAGCATGAGCGGTCCGAGTAGATTGAATGTTGGCCCAATCGTCTTCGCTGATATCGGCGTCTCCCTTAACCAGCGGCATCACGGCGACGCCAGTCTCGAATCCGGAAAGGCCCAGAGCTAATTTTGGAAACAACATCAACGAGATGCCGATAATCAGCCATGGATTGCCGTGCACACTTGGATGCTGCAAAAGCGCTCGCTTCCATTCGGGAAAGTGATGTGGGTGCGTGAAGAGTTGAAACAAGCCGTATGAGATCACAATGCTGTTGAGGAACAGATAGACCGCCACGAGTCCGACTGCGATTCCGATAGCCTCTTTAAAGCCACGTAGAAAGATCACGCCCAGCACGACAATCAACGCCAGCGTCACGTAAATCTGATGTTTCAGGATCGTGGGTGTGAATGGGTTCTCGATAACGTGAGCGGTGGCGTCGGCAGCCGAGAGTGTAATCGTGATGATGAAGTCGGTGGCAACGAATCCGAGCAACACGAGAACGAAGAGTTTGCCTTTCCAGCGCGAGAGCTGATGCTCCAGCATCGAGATCGAGCCCTCACCATGCGGACTCTCTTCGGCCACACGATTGTAAATAGGCAGCGCACCAAAGAGCGTAAGCAACACCAGGATGAGCGTTGCGATCGGAGACAGCGCTTGCGCTGCGAGAAACGCAATGCCGGGTTGATATCCGAGAGTCGAAAAGTAATCGACTCCGGTCAAACACATCACTTGCCACCAGGGATGTTGCCTGTGAGGAGTTGCGTGCGCGGTGTCCTGTTGAGTGGAACCTTTGAATAACCAGAGTTTGAAACGACGACCTGCGGATCTTCGAGTTGCTCGATTGAGCATTTCTGCCCTTCCCTTTAGCCTACGAGGTTAGCTGTCGGACTCGAACTGGAAGTGTTCGTCGTGGCGACTATGCTCAACGATTAGCCCCTTGTTTCGACGTGCGAAACATTGGTTCCCCCGTGTGTGCAAGGCCGAATGGTCCTGCGCAACTTCGGCAGACATTAAACTTTCAACAATCGCGATGTTACTCGCGTGGTCCCTGGGAATCAACACCTAACCACCTACGTGTACGATGGGCCGTTGATCGGGATCTTTTTCGGCCTGGCGAAGAACTTCGTGTGTGACCGGCGCAGTATCACCTTCGCCAAACGCGATGTATTTCAACAGGTATGAAACCGGATTGCCTTCGCTCCAACCAAAATAAACGTGTGGCAGTTTTCCAGTCTCGTTTCTAAGAAACAGTAAGAATGCGGCAATCGCGTTCGGAACCGCAGGGGATTCAGTACGCAAGATCTGAAACCCGTCTACACTTTCGCCTCTGATCTTGAGTACACCGGAGAATTCCGATGCATCTCCCGGAGTGACCTCGAAAAAGAGAATGGGTTCACCAGGGGGAATATGATTGTCGATCCGTTTTTCTTTTTCTTTGGCTTCGTACTCGAGCACATCACCGCGATCGATACGGTTCGTGATAATGCGAACAGTCCCTTTAGCAGCCTTACGTACGAACTCGCGCGCCGCATCATCAAGTTCGATTCGATCGACTCTCAACTCCGTCGAACGCCAAACGCGTGAGAAGAGCGAACTCATGATGATCGCGAGAATAAAGATCGATGCGATCTTTATACCCTCCGGCTGCTCGACGATATTTACGATAGTTGTGTAAATGAAAACGGCAGAGATCAGCATGAACAACCACTGAACAGCTTGCCCTCGACGACGCGCAGACAGTGTCACTGCAATTGCAGCGGACGTCATCAGCGCCAGCACACCGGTCGCATACGCTCCGCCCTGTGCGTCAACGTCAGCCCTAAACAGGATCGTAACGATGAAACAGATGACGGTAAAAACGACGACGAGCGGCCGCGTGGCGCGGGCCCACTCGGGCGCCATTCCATAGCGCGGCAAGTAACGCGGAACGATGTTCAGCAGACCTGCGAGCGCTGAGGATCCAGCGAACCAAAGTATCGAAATCGTGCTCAAGTCGTAGACGGTACCGAAGACGTCGCCAAGGTACTGATGGGCCAGATAGGCGAGTGCTCGGCCATTGGCGGATCCAGCTTCTTCCGTGAGCGTTTCCGGTCGAAATTCTTCAGCCGGGATCAGCATAGTCGTGACGATGCTGCTTGCAAACAGCAGGAAGCTCATGATGAGGGCCGCTACGGTAAGGAGCTTACGAGTGTTATGTATGCGCCCACCGAGTTGCGCGGGCGACTCACCTGCGCGAGTGAGATGCTGAGTTTCTGCCGCGTCAAAAGTAGCAGTCACGTCGCCTCTAACGAGCGGCATCACGACTACACCTGTTTCGAATCCTGACAAGCCGAGTGCGAGTTTGGGAAAGACCAGCAGCGCCGTTCCGATCATTAGAAACGGGTTGCTATGTGTCTCGAAAAGTAAACGCTTCCAATCCCAAAAGACAGTCGCATGCGTTGCGATTTCGTAGAAGCCGACTGCAACAACCGTCAAGTTCAATGCAAGGTAAATCGCTACCAGAAAAACGGCAATTCCGATCGCTTCTTTAAAACCACGAAGAAAAATCGCGCCGAGAGCTGTGATCAGAACCAGAGTGACAATAATCCGATGGTGAAGAAAATTGAGGTGCTCGATCGCAAACGGATTTTCTACGATGTGTGCCGTGGCGTCCGCCGCAGAAAGCGTGATGGTAATGATGAAACTGGTGGTCGCGAACCCTAGCAGTGCAAGAACAAAAACCTTTCCTTTCCAACGCGCAAGCAAATTCTCGAGCATCGAGATTGAGCCATCGCCGTGTGGACTCTCCGCTGCAACGCGACGATACATCGGAAGCGCGCCAAATAGTGTCAACAGGATTAGAACGAGAGTAGCAATTGGTGAGAGTGCGCCGGCAGCAAGAAACGCAATGCCTGGTTGGTAACCGAGAGTGGAGAAGTAGTCCACCCCGGTAAGGCACATCACCTGCCACCACGAATGCTGCTTGTGAACGGTGGAGGACTCGCGCGTTGAGCCGCTTTGTTTAGTGCCCTGAAAAAACCAAAGCTGAAACTTGCGTCGTGATCTCTGAAGCAGCCCCATAGTGTTCTATCGCCGATTGCATTCTCAACTCGCAGGCGTCAGAAACGCAATCAACAATCAGATGTTGGAGTCGACATGATCAAAAAAATATCTGTTCGGACAAAAAAAGCGGGCGGGGGCCTCCCACAGCCCCCACCCTAAGGCCACGTGTCCTCACCCCACGCGACCACTTCGTCCACCGGGGAGGTGAACGCATGCGGATTATGCAATAGTCCGATTAAAGTTTCAACCCGGTTATTGTTTTTGCAGGCACTCGCAACACTCATTGCACGAGCGAAAGTTCAGCAAAAACTTATAGACCGCATAAGCAACATCGATTGTCCGCGCCTATGCCGCGATTTCTTCGCACAAAATCTTCGCTGCGTTACTTTTCGCGGCGTGCAACACGTGGTGCATCTGTTCCCTGGGCCACTTCCTGTGCCTTACCATCATCATGGACCAGGTCTGAGAAGGCCACAATGATCATCAGCGCAGCAACACCCAACGTACACAGAATGTACAAGATGGCTGTTTGCTCCTTGTAGATCAGAATGATCACGCCGATTGTAAGCAGCGACGCCCACAAAAGAGTCATTAATTTTCGGCGACGGCGATCAGCCGCTAATGTTCTTACACTCATCTTTAAATCTGCATTCCTCGATCTTGAATTTAGTAGATAATCCGACTCGGCAAGTTAGTTCCTGTACTCTGGACTGCTCCGGATACCACGCCCATCAAAGTCTGACCGATACGGCTGGGGCCGAACATGCTGGCCTCGCCTACTTCAATTACATCATATGGCTGAAGCAGAAAGTCAGGCTTTTGGTTTTTCTTTATAGCAGCTACATCGACGTGGATAATATCCTGATTAGCGGAGCCGGGAACCTGCCGATAAACTTTCACGTCACTCAGCTTCGCTTCTCTTTTCACTCCACCCACCATCGCCAGCGCGCGACTCAGCATCAACTGTTCGCGAAGGTAAACTCCGCCCGGTGAGAGTACCTCGCCTATGATGTAGACAGGTTCCGCTTCGGTGACGAGTACGTAGTCTCCCGGTCGAATAACCGGGTTTGCGTCAACTTTACCGCTGCGAAGGTCAGCGATCTTAACAACCTGTAATGGAATGCGCGTGCCATCGATTGGTGCGGCTAACGCCTCTTCGCCTGGTTCCGGACACATGAGCGGTTCCGTATGAAGGATCTGAATGGTCCCTGAAGCACGTTCAGTGAATCCACCTGACACAGCCATCAACTCGTTCAAACGAACCTTTCTCTTCATCTCCACCCGAGAAGGTTGACGCACGGCACCAAAGACTGTCGCCGGCTGCCGGCTATTTCGTTCTGAGATACGTACGCTCACCTGCGGATTATTGATGAACTTCGCGTAAGCGGTCGCGATATCTTTTTGAATTTCTTTCTCAGTGCGGCATTTGGCGGGAATGGGAACTTCTAAAAACGGTAAGCCGCTGAGATTACCATCACTATCAACTGGTACAGTGCTGTTCAAGTCAGGCTGTCCGAACACGCGAATGTCGAGCACGTCGCCTGGACCAAGCAAATACTTCTTGAGTCCCTGTATATCCAAGCCGGGCGCCTCGGGCGCAGGGGGCGCCGAACTCTGTTGCTCCTGTGCATTAATCATGCCGGCAAACAGGAAAACCAATCCAAGCACCAGAATCAACGATCGCTTATTTTTCATCTCACCACCTCTATGCTGAAACTTACGTAACCTCTACATCGGACGAATCAAAGTATTTCGCAGGCCGCCCGTGAGCGCGTCAATCACTGTTGCCAACCATCTGCTGCCACTGAAGAGTCCTGTCTCCGAAACGTCGATTATGTCGTACGGCTTTAGAAAGACGTCCGGAATTTGATTCCTTTTTATTGCCGCATAATCGACCTTAATTATTTCCTGGTCCAGCGATCCTGGTTTTTGCCGGTGAATCCTGATCTCGGAGAGGTTGGCTTCCTTGCGTGTGCCGCCGACCATGCCGATAGCGCGACTAAGCGTCAAATCCTCACGCATCATGATGCTGCCGGGTGACACGACGCTGCCCGTAAGGTAAATCGGCTCTGCTTCAGTGACCAGAATTAGATCGCCGGGACGGATTAGAGGATTCGACACTCCCTTTCGCAGTTCGGCAATTTTAATCACTTGAAAAGGTATCGACGTTCCGTCGATTGGCATGCTCTCCACTTCATCGCTGGATTCAGGACACAACACCGGTTCGGTGTGAAGTATCTGAATGGTACCCGCGGCTCTTTCGGTGA
>DATEWS010000347.1:0-5403 GCA_035257785.1 Pyrinomonadaceae bacterium | reverse complement strand
ACGGTACTGACCCGATCAACTAGCAAAGATCACGGCGCGGCTTTGCGGATGTTCACGACGCCGTCGCCAACTGTGAACTTGAAGAACGGTCCGCCGGCGCCCGCGCGTGCGCGGACGGTGCGTTCGGTGATGCCCGGCTTTTCACGCGATTGAAGCGCTTCGTAGGCATTCACGATCTTTCCCGTGCGTAGCACGTCGGCGTCGATGTCGCCACTAAAACCCGCCGGCAGATCTACGTTGATTGTTCCCGACGCGATGCGAATGTCAGCGCCGCCGCCGCGCCAGCTCCGCGTCGGAATCGTGAATGTGATAGAACCCGCGGTCACAGTAGTGGAAACAACTCCGCCCGTAAGTGTGAGCGCAGTATCGCTTTCGGTTGCGCTGACACGTAAAGCGCCTTCAACGCCTGAAAGCTTCACGGCGCCATGTCCCGCATTAACTTCAAGATCGGTGTTGATTGGAACCTTCAATCGATAGTCGATTTTCCACGGCATGTTGAGCAACTTCTTCGGAAAGTTTTTCGCGGATTTCTTCATGTAGACGCGATCGTGCGTGCCGGTGGTGAGAATGCTGAGGTGATTCAAGTCTTCGTCAAACAGGAAACCGTTTACGGTCGCAAGCTGGTCCAGGTCAGGTTCAGTTGGTCCCTGGAGCTCGATGTCGGCTGTAAGCTCAACTTCATTTCGTGTCCAGCCCTCAACCGTTACCGAACCTCTTGGCGCAGCGATCAACGTTACCGTGCCACCGTAGTTGAAACGGCGTATCTCTCGGCGCGTCGACGTGCGCGTCAACAGTTGTATCTCCGGCGCAACTGTCTTTTGAGAAAGGATCGGATTAACTGAAGCAAGAAGAATTGCGAACAACAGAACGGGTTTCGTCATCGGCGAGCATAGTAAACAAAAAAAGGACGTTGCGCGAGCAACGTCCATAAGCCGTAAGTTGCCATTAAAAATTGCGAAGACTTATCTTCGCATAAACGTAATCTGTCCACTGAAGTTTGTGACTGATACTGACGAGCGTCCGTCGCCAACATCGCCTACATACTTCCTGCCGTCCTGCGTCTTGAAGTTGTTGTTCCAGAAATCATTCAACGCGATCCGGCGCGCCGGCGAAGCTGCTACTAAACGAAAATCGGAATCGCCCGGAATGCGAATCGTGATGTCGCCCTTGTTTGACTTGAACTCGTAAGTGCCGCCGCGTGAAAACTCACCGTCGAAGAAAATATTACCGATAACGTTTTGCGCGATGACGTGTAGAGCGGTGACGTTCGTTAGTTCAATGTCGCCTTCAGACGAAACGTGCGCTCGCACAAGGCCGCTGCGAATATCGGCAACTTTGATATCTCCGCGTCGCGTTTCGAGATCGACTGACGAATTAACGGGAACCTGAAGTTTGAAATTGATATCGCCAACGTCGCCGCGGCCGCGATTGTCGCTCATGACGTCGACCACGAAGCTCTCGTTGATCTGGCGGGGCGTCACAGTAGTGCCCTTCGATTCAATCGTCGCTGAAAGCCGGATCTCATTTTTGTTCCACGACTCAACGATGATCGCGCCCGAGATATTTCGCAGCTCGATGCGAACATTCTGGCCCGCCGGATAACGCTTCGACAGACGCTGTTGCGCAGCGACGGAGAACGACACTGCGGTGACTGCGAGGAGGGCGCCAACTGCAAGCACGCCGGCGCGTGATGAGCGCCATGATAAAAATCTGGTTTTCATTACTGAGGGGCTTTTAATCAAAACAGCAACGGTCTCACAAGTCAGAGAAATCTTTCAGCAACGTGAGCTTGGAATCCAGTGACACGTTGAGCATCTGCTCGGAAATGTCATCGTGCGGATTGCGGTTCAACTCATCCATTGAAATCTGGATCGCTTCATCGATTGATTTCAAGCTGAGCTCGAATTTTGCGCGATTCTCAGCACTCCAGTGTGCTTTGTTGAGTTCTATCCGCTGTTTCCAGTAGTCAATCACCTGTTGGCGCTGAAAAATGCGCTCATTGATATTTGCGGCTTCAACCTGCGGCGGGTTCGGCGGCGCTCCGTAACCACCAAAGCGACGCAGACCAACAACTGTCGAAAGCGAAACGAGCAGCACAATCGCGACTGTCGACGCTGCCAACTGCGGTAAAGTAAGTTCCCAGGTGCGACCCAGCAACCGGCTGAGGAACGACTGTTTCGATTCCGTGTTTGAAACGACTTTGGCCGGTAGCTCCGCTTCGATCACATTTCGAATGCGGAGCCACATTGCCTGTTCGTTTGGCGGTGCTTCGTACTGCCCGCGTTGCGTGCGGCAGAAGCCGACGATCGACGCCAGATCCTGGCGCACACTGTCGCAATCCAAACACTCTTTCAGGTGCGTATTTAGAGTGAACTCATCGCGTTGCGTAATCGAGCCATCGATTAGATCGTGAATGAGTTCCTGACATGTCTCGCAGTTCATTGCTTACCACCTTCGTTCTGTCTCATAAATGCGCACAATTCGAATAAAACTGTCTCTGTGACAGAACCTGTATCGGTCGTCATCAATCAAGGGAAGACTGCGTTTGAATCCTGATTTCGACGAACTAAGTTCATCGGTTCATACCTTCGAGGCTATTCGTCGCCTTTCTGTTGCCTCAAAAGAGTGCGCAATTTCATCCTGGCCTTATGCAATTGCGACTTCGAGGTTCCCACCGAACAGCCCAGCATCCTGGCAATTTCCTCGTGTTCGTGCCCCTCGATGTCGTGGAGCGTAAACACCGTGCGGTAACCGGGCGGAAGTTGAGCAATCGCTTTATCCAGCGCGATGCGGTCGACGACCGGCATCGAGTTGGGGTTTTCCGTCCCTTTTACTATCTGCGTTGGGGTTTCGCCGTCCTCAGTCGTTTGCTCCATGCGCACGCCGCGTTTGCGGAAATGCATGAGCACTTGATTGACTGTGAGCCGGTGTAGCCAGGTAGTAAAGGCGGACTCACCCCGAAAGCTGCCGATTTTTCGAAAGAGCTGAATGAAGACCTCCTGTGCGAGATCTTCAGCTTCCGAAACATTGCCCGTCATCCGCAAACAGAGCGAGTAAACGCGCCGATTATGGCGCTGGTAAAGCTCTTCGAAAGCTCCCATGTCGTTCTGGGCTGCCTTCTGCGCCAGCTCATAATCTGTGGTTTGCGGTGTCTCAGTTTCGGCTGCGGTCACGTGCGCGTCTAATCGGGCAAAGCTCGGAAGAAATTTAACAACTTCCGCCATGTTTGGCACGAATCTCACGCTTCCGCGAGTTCAAGGGAGCGGCACTCAAGTCTTCAGAATGCCCGCGTGGGGATTGCGGTGCAAAGGCCCAGTACCCTCAACGCGGCTGTGATGCGGCCCCGCACGCGCGTCGTTGCCTTACCCGACCCTAAAATAGTGATTTTCCCAGCCGAATCAATAGTTTTCGTACGGCTGGATTGCAGGATACGTGTAGAGACGTGAAGATGACAAGCCGAGCTATTGCTTCGCGAATCTTTCCACGAGGAGCACCGGTTCCAACTTGTCGTCGCTCCTCTCGATTCGTACACTGCCCATCTTGATTAAGAAGAGTTCGACCGCTTCTCCTTTTTTCAACTCCTGCTCAAACTTCGGCAGGGACTCTGTTCGCACCGCGAGCCAGTAGTTCTCCCCGTTTTCAGTAAAGAGCATTTCGGTTTGATAACGAATGGTATAGGACTCCGGCGCTCCGGCGAATTTATTCGCCCAGCTCAGGATCACTTGCTTCTTCATTTCGTTCAGAGGTCTTGTCGTGCCTTCGTAAACCGCTTTCACACGCGATGGGAGCAGGTCGCCATGGACGATGACGGCAAGATCTTTGTTGTCTCTTTCCTTGAGGGCCTGGGCGAACGGCGGCGGTTGCAGGGTGCTCAAGTCACCCAAGGTTCGGGGATAGTAATCTTCTTCCGTTCTCGGCTTCTTTTCACCCTGGCCGTACGCGAGCATCGTTGCGGTTAACGAGAGCAACAGCAGAAACAGGCAAACAGGTGATTTCATCGCGACTCCTTGAGATTCACGTCCAGTATGTTCGGTCTAATGATCGATATCCGACGGCTTCGGAGACGTGGTTCGAGTTGATCGAGGCCACGCCTTCGAGATCCGCAATCGTGCGGCTCACCTTTAAGATGCGATCATAGGCCCGTGCGGATAAGCCGATACGCTTCATCGCGTTTTCCAGCATCTTCTCGCTGTTTGCGTCGATCTGGCAATAAGTGCGGATCAGACGCGGCGTCATGGCTGCGTTCGAAAAGATCTTCTCGTTAGCAAAGCGGCGATGTTGTCGTTCGCGTGCTGCGATCACACGTTCGCGAATCACGGCGGAGCTGTCAGTTTCTGGAGGCGCGTCGCCGCGAAGTTCGCGAAACTTTACAGCCGGCACGTCGATGTGAATATCGATGCGGTCCAAAAGTGGACCAGAGATCTTGCCGACGTAACGCTGGATTTGTGTAAGTGAACAACGACACTCGCGTGTGGGATCATTCCAGAAACCACACGGGCACGGATTCATTGCTGCTGCCAAAACGAACGCTGCCGGAAACGTCAACGACATCGCAGCACGACTAATTGTCACTTGCTGATCTTCAAGCGGCTGGCGCAATACTTCCAAAACGCTGCGATCAAATTCAGGCAACTCATCCAGAAACAGCACGCCCTGATGTGCCAGCGAAACTTCTCCAGGTCGCGGCACCGTGCCACCGCCAATTAGACCAGCATCACTGATCGTGTGATGCGGTGAGCGAAATGGGCGTTCCGTCACGAGTCCCGCTCGGCCAGTTAAGCCGGCGACTGAATGAATCTTCGTTAACTCCAGCGCCGCGTCGAACTCGAGTGGCGGCATGATGGTCGGCAGACGTTTCGCCAGCATCGTCTTTCCTGAACCCGGCGGACCGATGAGCAAAATGTTATGACCACCTGCAATCGCGATCTCGAGGGCACGCTTCGCAGACATTTGCCCGCGAACTTCTTTGAAGTCGACGGTGTAATGACCTGTTCGTCGCAGGATTTCTGTGACGTCAACTTTCATCGGTTCAGGTGGCGTTTCGGAACGCAAATCGGCAATGAGTTTCACGGCACTGCGCAGGTCCGCAACTGCATAAACATTCACACCCGAAACGACGGCAGCTTCCTTCGCATTCTCTTCGGGCAGTATCAGGTGTCGAATCGAACCTTCGCGCGCAAGCATTGCGATCGGCAACGCGCCTTTGATGGGCCGCACGCGTCCGTCGAGCGAGAGTTCGCCGACACAGAGGACGTGAATCAAGTTGAACTGCTCGGCGAGCTCGCCGTTCGCGCCAAGGATTCCGAGCGCAATCGGCAGATCAAAACTCGCGCCTTCCTTACGCACGTCAGCGGGCGCGAGATTGATGGTCGTCTTTTGAAACGGAAAGAAGTGACCGCAGTT
>DATEWS010000346.1:0-2058 GCA_035257785.1 Pyrinomonadaceae bacterium | reverse complement strand
CAGCGGCAAACGCCTGATGATCTCGAGTGACGCAACGTCGATGCGGTTAGCGGGAATCGTGTTATTTGGGAACGGTGTGCGCAACGCCGGGTCGGAATTCGACGCCGGGTCATAAACTGTGATGCCAGTGCCGGTGAAATTAACGTTCCCATTAACGTCGGGACGCAGGCTCGCCGGCGCAACACTCGCCGTCGCGCCCGCGGCATTCCGTTGTGTTGTGCGTTCGAGATCGGTGAAGAAGAAAAGTTTGTTCTTGCCGAGCCACGCGGCTGGACCACCCTCGCCAAATTTCGGCAGTACGATTGGACCACTGAACGCATAGCCGAACTGCGCCAGGATGTTCTTCGGATTCCTCACCTGGTTCGTGGGTTGAAAGAAGTTGCGCGACCTGAATCGGCTGTTCGTATCGTAAAACCAACCGGCGCCGTGAAAATCGTTACCACCGGATTTGATACTGACGTTGATCGCCGCGCCCCCGGCGAGACCCTGTTCCGCGTCGAAGGCATTCGTGACGACGTTCACTTCCTGAATCGCTTCCGCGGGTGGCACATAAACGGTGTTCGTCGGCAGCCACGGGTAAATGACGCTCGCGCCGTCGATGCGCGTGTTGTTTTGCAGACGCGAGACGCCGTTGATGTTGTATGAGATGGACCGCTGCGGGTTACCGGCGGCTGAGTTGTCCTCGCCGCTGCCGGTGGCGTTCAGGAAAAAGCTTCCCGTGCCTCTGGTTGTGCCGGGGATCAATTGCAATATGCTCTGGTAGTTGCGACCGACACTACCGAAGAGAGGAAGATTGTTGATCTCGCGCGCCGATTGCGTGACGTTTACGTCAGCTCGATCCGTTTGTAGCGCGAGTTCCTGACCGGCTGTGATGAGTACCGTCTCTTCTAAACCTCCGACCTCCAGCTGCGCGTCGAAACGAAATGTTTTGTTCGCCTCGATTCGCACATCTTCTTTGAGCGTAGTTTTGAAGGACGTTCGTGAGATCGCCACTTTATAAACGCCCACTTGAAGATCGTGAAACGTGTAAGCGCCGCGATCGTCAGTCATGACGGTGGTTACGTCTCTGGTGGCGAGGTTCGTGAGATCAACTTTCGCGCCAGTCACGGCAGCTCCGTTCGGATCGGTAACGTTGCCGACGAGAGAACCATAGAGGACTTGCGCCCACGCGGCAGCGGGTAGAAGCAGAACTGACAAAACCAACAGCGCCCGGGTAGTCTGTTTTAGGGCTTCGCATAGATGCGTGTTGCGTTTGGTTCGATTCGGAAAGGTTGTGAAGGTAAACATGACTCTATAGCTCCTCTCGCCATTTAGTTCGGGTCCACAACAAAATGTGCAAATAAAAAGCGCTTACGCGATAGCGGGAGCGCCGAAGTGTTTCAGTAATACGAGTGCGATCGTGCCGCGCAAACGCGGCTGAGTGATTGGATCACTCGGGACGATCTGCGTTTCTGCGCGTGTGAATGAGTGTTGCCTGACTGTTTCCTTGATGATCGGCCCGACCTGGTGCCAGGCTCGTGTGACTTCGCCAACGATAACGATCATGTCTGGAGCGAGACCCGCGACCAGAGGTGCGATTCCACGTCCCAGGTAATTCGCCATCTGCCGCAAAGCATCGACAGCTTTGCCATCCCCCTGCTCTGCGAGTCGCAGGAGATGCTCGAAACTGATCGTCTTTTCTACCGTGTTTGAGCGGCGTCCGCGACTCGTCGAACTCGCTTGCGAGTAGTATCGAACCGCGGCGGAGTTGGACGCATACATTTCCCAACAGCCGCGATTACCGCAACTGCACTCGAGCCCATCCTGGACGAGTGCGGCGTGTCCGAACTCACCGGCCGTACCCGTCGAACCCTGTACCAGCTGGTGATTCAGTATCAAGCCGCAGCCGATGCCTTCCGACACAGTGACGACCACGAGATTGCGGAGTCCTTCGGCACGACGGCCGAAGCAGATCTCGGTAAGTGCACAGGAATTTGCGGCGTTTTCGAGTTCGACCGGTAGTTTGGTCGCTTTTTCCAAAGGCGTTTTCAGATCGAAATCTCGCCAGCCGAGGTTGGG
>DATEWS010000345.1:0-4624 GCA_035257785.1 Pyrinomonadaceae bacterium | reverse complement strand
GACGCTGACGTTCCGACACTATTCTCCGGTCCCAGTAGTTCGCCGTCGCCTTCGCCGTCATCAACGGCAACGCCTAGCCCAACAGCATCGCCCAGTCCTTCGCCATCACCGAGCCCAACCGTGCAAGCTAATTCGGCTACCACTGCGAGTCCACCGACGAGTCCGTCAGCTACTCCTGGTCCAACGCCAGACAAAGCTGAATCTGCACGTTTGAAAGATCAACTGCAAATCATTCGTGACCGCGCCAAACATCACGGCAACGTCATGGCCTTCTTTTATGTGAACTACTTTGTTTCGATTGTCATGGTTATGACTGCCGGTTTGCTCGTCGCCATAACTCTGTTTTTTATCGCGCAGGCGGGGTGGACGGGATGTAACTCGTATGTGAAAGCCGCGTTCATTGTAGGTTCTGCGTTCGTCGCCTTCTATGGATTGTTTCCTCCAGTGTTTCAGCAACAGAAGAACATCACCGACAACAAGGAGCTATTTCTGCACTACAAATCGCTTGAGAACGAAGTCAACAGCTACCCTGTAACTCTGCTCACGCTGCAAGGTGAAGCCGTGACGCCCAAACAGTTCATCAACCATGTCGACGCCGAGATGGACCGCTTGGGCGACATCGCGCTGGGTTTCGACATTACAAAAGTCTCCTACGAAGAAGCTTTCCAAACCGCGCGCCCAACTCCAACTCCGAACACTGCTGCGCCAGCGAACCAAAATGCCAACGCCAACAAACCTTAGGAGCTTATTCACCAACCCTAGTGAGAGAGGATCCTGTGCGAATTCAAATTTCAATTCACACAGGATGTTTACTTAGAATGATTGACGAACGGGTCTAAAACTTATTTATACTCACACTCGATTTATGAAAGACGTTCAATGCCATTCCAGAATGGTGATTCTGATTGCGCTGTTCTTGCTAATGGCGCCTGCAAGCTCTGGGCAGGACCAGGCAAAGGAAGACGAGTTCGTCAAGAAGGGACTGCGACTCTCAGTTGAGCTCGTTGGTAATAATTTCCTCAAGCAGCGAGAAGCCATCACGGTAAAGCTCAAGCTCGAGAATACAAGTAAATCGCCGGTCTATATTTATAAGCGTCTCGGATTTGGTCCGGCAGGTTTCAGAGTCACTATTCTTGATGCGAATAACAATTGGGTTAGTCCAACGTTTATCAGAGAGTCATTTCCTGATCCCGTGGAGAGCAAAGATGATTTGCAAGCAATCGAGCCTGGTAAATCGATTGAGCAGCAAATCCAGATTCCGTTGGATTTCTATGACATCGCGCCCGGTGATCATACTTTGAAGATTGGCTACGTAAGTCCTGTGGCGGTGGACGCGGTCCCGAGTGGGCTCACAGCGCTCACTTCCGACGACGGTAAATTAGAAGCAAAGCCGATAAGATTTAAGGTATTGGCGCCTTAGTTTCACGTCTCCCAGCCTGGCGACCGGATCGCCGAACAGCAAGCAAAATTTCTATTGATTTGAATACTTTGAGGTAAAGCCATTGATGCGCTATTCGTTTGCGCCAGCCTGCTTGAGAACTCGCACAACGTCATCGTGATCGCCTTGAATCGCGAGTTGCAGTGCGGTTTTGCCGTCTTTGTCTTTGGCTTTGAGGTTTGCGCCGGCAGCGATCAAGGTGCGGCAGATGTCTTCATGACCAAAACGAGCTGCTTCAAGCAGCGGCGTGCTTCCGCTCGCATCCGTGGCGTTAACATCAATACCTGGCGCGGAAAGTAACGACTTAACCATGTCCGTGTTGCCTTCACGCGTCGCGCGAAAAAGAGCGGCTACCTGCGGATTACTTGTCGCGCTCTGACGGCCACAGCCTGCGAGCAACACGCAGAACGCGAGAACTATACTGACGGCGATACGACTTTTCATTTCTCTAGCTTGGACTCGAAGAGTTACAGAGTCGTTCTGGATTTACGTCATTTTTAATGATCTTCGTAAGCCGTGGCCGCGATCTCGGCTAGCGCGTCGCCAATTCTAAACACTGCGTGCAGATCCTCACCCACCGGAACGTTGTTCACGAAGATCGCGAAGATAATCTGCTTGCCATTCTTAGTTTCCAAATAACCGGCGAGACCCTTGCCGTTAACAACGATCTGCTCGTTCAGCAAATCGCCTCCAACGTGAGTGCCTGTCTTGGCGCGCACTTTCCCCGCAGCAGGAGAATCACGGAGAGTGTCGGCAAGACTTCCATCTTTACCCAGAATCGGCAGCGCGTCGTAGAAACTCCGAAACTCCTTCTGCTTCGTCATGAAGGCAAGAAACTTGACGATGAAATCAGGAGTGAAGCGCGACGCTCCACCCGCTCCATCTGACTGGGCAGCCGCTGAAGTGTCGAAGTTCATACGCTGAAGAAAGGCACGTTCCTGTTTGAGACCTGCCTGCAGGGAATACGTGTGCTCATTGCTCAACAACGCTCCAAGCAGATAAGGCATCATGGCTGCGTGCAAGTTCTGGCTGACTTTTAGTGTTACCTTCACATCCTCTTTGAGTGGCGGTGAGACGTGTTCAGCAACCTGATGTTCCGCGGTATAAAAAGCGGCGAGTGCTTTCCAATCGGGAACCTGCAACGAAGCCGGCCCCGTTTCGACGTCTTCTTGCTGGAGCGCTTCCTTGAGTACAACTTCCGCAAACCTTCGCGGTTCCGGAACAATGAACGGAAAAGGACGCGGACCGTCGCCCGCCGCAATCGTCCCTTGTACTTTCACCATCCAGGTACTGTCCGGATTTGTAGTAGCCACGAATTCAATATCGGCAGCGGCACCTTGCGCCGCTGTCGTTACCTGATTTTGAAACGTCGCGTATTTAGTCGCCGGTGAAGACTGGAGCGACGTTGGACCACCGGGAGTTTTTCCGGGCTCGATGATGACGTCGATAACGTTGTCGTTTACAGCCACTGGAGAAATCACAACGCCGGAGCCGGCTTCCTTGGTCCCCTCAAAAAACAGACTCACATCCACGAGCACACGGCCGTTAATTCGCTTGATGCCGTTCGCCACCACTTGCTTCGCGAGACTACGAATTACCTGAAGCGGATCGCCGGCGACGAGCTTTGCTTTCACAATCTGTCCATAAGCATGGTCCTCATTTTCAAATGCAAGCGTGTCATCCGAGCGTACGCGATTCGAAAGATTGGGATCACCACTGGCAACCAGCACCAGATCACCATTCATAACTCCGTCGACGATTGGACCAGTGCGATAGACACGCGTGTGGAAGCGATAATCCGCACCGAGAAGTTGCAGAGCCGTTCCTTCCGTGACTACTTTCGTCACCGAACCGGGAACGAATAACTTGTCGGCATTGAGCGCGTAGAGGACCTTGTCATCCGTGAGCGAATAGATCTCGATGCCAAACAGGGCGTGACGAAATTCAGGCCTGTTAAGTATTGCGCCGATCTTTGCATCGACTGTCTGTACCTTCTGTGCGCGTGCGGAAAGAAGTGTCAGTGCCTGAACGACGACGAGCAAAATTACTTTTAACTTCATGTGGCTAGTACGTAGAACTCTGATACAGGTTTCACGCTATTCATCAGGTTTGCGAAACAGAACAGATGCGCTGAGTGAGATCATTGCGAGTAAGTTAAGCAGCGCACTAGTGGCGTGAGAGTATTCCCATTGCCGTCGAAGTGCGGCCCAATTCTCGGGCAGTGTGGTCCAGTTGTTTGTAATTTCATTGGTCGGATAGGTATAAGTCCAGAAGACGATCTGAGTGCCTGCGATGCACAGAAAAGCAACCAGGGCTAATATGAACGCCTTTCGCTGGTGGCGCAATGTGATAGTCAAGGCGAGCGTTGAGAGCAAGGCGCCGAAGACGACTATAGCCAGCAAAGCCCAGCCGCGATAAATCTGCTGCACGATTAGGTAGTTGTCGCGCGAAAGGTTGATCTTGTTTGGCAGCTCCAGCAGATGCGCCATTGTTGGGACCAGCGCAAGAGAAGCAAATAAGAGACTCAGGAAATAAATCGTTTTCTGCCACATCCGCTTTTTCCAGGTGAAACTTGCGTGACACAAAGGAGAACAGGATTGTATGGCGAATATTATGTGATCTTCTCCCGTTGCTCTTGCAAAAGGCTCACAGAGTCGGTGATAACCTTTTATTGTTGAACAAGGAGTTGTTTTGGACGACAAGGATTTGGATTTCTCTCAGCCAGGTCGCGAGATTTGGCAACGCGGCGAGTACACGATCAGCACGGACCAGTCGCGTCTGAACATCGGCCTCATTCACGACTACATCAGCAACGATTCATATTGGGGCAAGGGTCGGGCGCGTGAAGTTGTAGAGCGCTCGATCGAAAACTCAATCGCGTTTGGCGTGTACAAGGGTGACGAACAGGTGGGATTCGCGCGAATCGTGACAGACTACGCCACCTTCGCGTGGGTTGCTGATGTATTCATAGTGCCGGAACACCGCGGGCGCGGGTTGTCGAAGTGGCTGATGGACGTCATCATCGCTCATCCGAAGTTACAGGGATTTCGCCGCTGGGTCTTAGCGACCAAAGACGCGCACGGCTTATACGAGCAATTTGGTTTTATCAAACTGCATCGTCCTGAACGTTGGATGGAACGACCGGATCCGAATATGAAAGAAAGTCCTGACTATTGGAAGCGGTAG
>DATEWS010000344.1:0-4900 GCA_035257785.1 Pyrinomonadaceae bacterium | reverse complement strand
AGCAGAGTTTCACTGCACAACAAAACATCCGCCTCTACGGCGAGAATCCCGAAGGCGGTTCCGAAGCGATCTGTCACAACGCCGTCGTCGAAGACCTCGCGCTACCAGGTCAGATCGTGATCGGCACTGATTCGCATACGTGCATGGCCGGAGTGCTCGGTTGTTTCGCGTTTGGCGTCGGTTCAACTGACATGGCAAACGCGTGGTACACGAAAGACATTCGCATTCGCGTGCCGGAAACGGTGCGTTACGTGTTGAAAGGCACGAAGCGCGCGGACGTAGCGGCAAAAGACGTGATGCTCTTCATACTGGCGTCCGAGTACATGAAATCGAGCAAAGGCATTGGCAAAGTTTTGGAGTTTGCCGGTGAAGATTTGAAGAACTGGTCCATGGATGAGCGCGCCACATTGACCAACATGGCGGTCGAGGCAGGCGGCACGACCGGAATCATCGAGCCTGATGAAGTGACACTCGCATACGTCGTGCGCACGCGCGGGCTCGACGCCGAGGAAGTGCGTAAAGGCTTTATTTATAGCGACGAGGATGCGCAGTACGCGGCAGTTTTCGAGATCGATCTCGATGAGATCGGCCCAATGGTGGCGACGCCCGGTGATCCGCGAAATGGTATTCCGATCGAGGACCTCGATGGCGAAGTTCGCATCGATGCGGCTTACGGCGGCTCGTGTACGGGCGGCAAGATGGCCGACATGGACATGTATGCGAGTGTGCTGGAGAACGCGCTCGCTCATGGGAAGCGCGTCGCTGACGGTGTACACCTGTACATTCAGTTTGGTTCGCAGAAGATCAAACAGTATGCGCGAGAGCGTGGTTATATCGAACTCTTCGAGCGCGCGGGTGCCGAGTTGATCGATCCGTCGTGTGGCGCGTGTATCAATGCGGGTCCGGGCGCGTCGCCTTCACCGGAAACTGTCACGGTCAGCGCGCAAAATCGAAATTTTCCCGGACGCAGCGGTCCCGGCAAACTCTACCTCGCCTCACCGTACGTAGTCGCTGCCTCCGCGATAGCCGGCAAGATCGTCGACCCGAAAGAGATTGGTTAGGAGCAGGAGCAGACAGCAGGGGCAGGAAATGACTGCTCCTGTATGCTGTTCCTGCGGCCAAAATTCTGCAACTTTTAACGCTCGCCTTTCACTAACCTACCGAGAGCTACGATGAGCGCCTTGGCGGGAACCCTGATGAACAGTTCAGCAGACCTGGTTACGCGTGTGTGCCAGGGCGACGCGGACGCCTTTCGCCTGATCTTCGAAAGGTACTCGCGGCCCGTCATCAGTTTCATTTACGACATGGTTGGCGATCGCGCCCTCGCCGAAGAGCTGACGCAGGAAACTTTCGTCCGCGCCTTCCGAGCGATGCACACCATGCGCGCCGAGACGAAACTCTCAACCTGGCTGTTTGGCATTGCTCGAAACGTCGCGCGCGAATCGCTGCGGGCGCGAGCCCGCGCGAACAGTCACCTCGATCTCGCTGACAAGTCGGTTATGGATTTGACTGATAACAAGCCGGAACCGGTCGATGGTTTGCTCAGCAAGGAACTGAACGACCTAATCCGCCGCTCTTTAGCAGCCCTCGACGAAGACAAGCGCCTCGTGTTCACCCTCAAAGTGCTGCACCAGTGCAGCTACGAAGAAATCGCGATGATCACCGGATTCTCGCTCGCGAAGTTGAAGACTGATTTGCACCGCGCGCGCGCAGAGATGAGAAAGCGGATCAGCGCCTACGCTGGAGTTGGTTATGAAGTCTGAAGAAAAGCTTTTGGAAGAATACCTCAACGGCGAATTCGAGACCGCCGAACAGGAACTGTTTGCGCGTTACGATCGCGGGCTCGAAGTGTCGCCATTTCTTTGGACCAGAGTCGCGGCGCATACCGTTGCTGATAACAACACACGCAAGGGCTGGGCGGCAATCTTCGCGAGACCACTCGCGAGCGTGATCGCAGTATTGTTGCTCGCAATTGCAGTCGGAATCGCGTACGTGATTACTCGTCGACCCGAACGAAACAAAACGGTCGCAGATTCAAACAAGCCAACTCCCACGCAACCGAAAAGAGAACCTGAGCAGAAGAAGCCCGAATCGATGGTCGCAGTACAACCAAAACCGAAACATCGCGCGAGACTAACCACCAATCAGGCTCCGCCAGATCAATCGGACGTCTTGTCTTCCGATCTCGCTTATCTCGACATGGACGAACAAGACACAGCGCGACACATCGAACAAACACAGAACCTGCTGCGGTCGATCAGAAACGTTCCCACGACTGACAGTGACGAAGAGATCGATGTCACTTACGACAAGCAACTCTCGCGTCGCCTGCTGAACGAAAACATCGTCTTGCGACGCGACGCCGAGATGAAAGCGAAGTTTCCCACCAAGACACTTCTGACCGATCTGGAACCATTCCTGATCGACATCGCAAACTTGCCCGATCACGCGCGTCCCGAAGATGTGCGCGCGATCAAAGAACGAGTGCAAAAGACTGAGATCGTCGCTGCACTGTTGGACTATCAGGACCGGGGCACAATCAATCGTTAAAGAGAAGAGGCTAAAGAAATGTTGAGAAAGCACCACCTTACACCAGCTATCGCAGTTGCAGTGATAATCCTGTTCATAGCGAGCGTCGCTGCCGGCCAGCAGCGCGTAACGTCCTCGGCTGGGTCAACCAATCGTACGCAGTCACAGCAAAGCGACGCCACCACCGTGTTTCGAAGCGCGCGTGACCTCATCACTGACGGCGAGTGGGCCAGGGCTCAGGAAAAGTTCAGCGAGTATGTCAATGCATATCCGAATGAGAAGAACATCGAGGCTGCGCTTTACTGGCTTGCTTACACGCAGGAGAAGTTAGCGAAATACGATCAGTGCCGTGCGACGATCGATCAGTTGTTGCGGAAGTATCCAAACACGACGTGGAAAGAAGATGCGCGCTTGCTGATGGCGCAACTGCCCGGAACTCCGGCTATCGCATACCAGGAGGCTATTCCCGCCATCCGAGCACAAGCTGCGATTGCCGCGGAGCTCGATGCTGCGTCGGCGTATGCGCCGGTTGCGCCAGCCGCTTTGATGCCCGGGCAGGTTATCGGTGAAGGTGTTGGTATCGGCATTGGCGCCGGACCCGGCGCCTTTAATTTGGAGCCCTCGACTGCTGACGATAACGACGATCCGTGTGAATTCAAAATCGTTGTGCTTCAAGCGCTGTTTCAAACTGATCTGCAACGCGGCATCATGGCCGCTACAGAATGGTTGAAACCCGGGTCGACGCAAACAGTGCGTTGCAAGGGCGCGGCGTTGACGTTGCTCGGTCGCAACGGTGGCAAAGCGGTGACGCCGGTGATTCTCAGCGTCGCACGTAACGAGCCGGATCTGAAACTACGCGCTCGCGCCATCTCCACGCTTGGCGCGATTAACGACGACAGCGTGCTCGATGCGTTGCGCGACTTCGCACTGAACTCCCCCGAGAACGAAATCGTTGAAGCGTCGCTTTACGCGTTGAGCAAACACACCGGCGACCGAACGATTGCGATTCTCGGTGACATTGGTACCAGCGGCAAAACAGTCGCACAGCGGAAGATGGCGATCCTGACCATATCCACTCGTCCGGGCGAACCGGCAGTTGATGCGTTGTTCCGGATCTACGATGCGGATCAGAGTCCTGAAATCCGTCGCGCTGTCATTTTCGGTTTTGGTAACCGGAAGAGCGAACGCGCGGGCAATAAGCTCGTCGAAATCGCGCGCAGTTCAGATAACGTCGAACTGCGTAGAGCTGCGATCGGCGCCATCTCGCGACGTGGTGGAGATAAGGCAGTCGAGTTTCTGCTCAGTCTTTATGACACGGAAAAGAGTGAGGTGTTGAAAGATCAGATCCTCAATTCACTCGGTTATGGCAGCTCCTTCTACATTGCCAGTCCGGCTGCCCTGGGATCCGGACAAACAACAATCGCTTACCCCGCGCAAACCAGCAACCGTTTGAATGACCAGCGCGTGATCACGAAGCTGATCGAAATTGCGCGCAATCAAAAGGAACCGATGGAACGTCGCAAACGTGCAATCGGTTGGTTGAGCAGAAGTAAAGATCCGAAGGTGTTGGAGTTTCTTCAGGAGCTACTAAAGCAGTAACCGAAGCCGCGGATTTACGCGGAATAACGCGGATCAGGAATCATGACTAGAATTATCTCAACTGTGACCCTCGGGTTGGTTTTGTGCGTCGCAGTCGTGGCGCAGAATAAGAGTTTTACACCTGTCGAGGGCGCGACCCTGAAGGCGAAGATTGAGAGCGCCATCATCAGCGGTAAGGCGAATGCGCCAGGCGGGCGGTTTTGGATTGGCTATCAGTTTGAAGTCCGCCCCGGAGTCGCAGTTGATTACGAGATTGTCGATAGTGCCGGCGGCATTTACATATCGTCGGACGGCGTGTCGATGATGTTTGATCCACGCCACGAAACGCGCGAGCTCGGACTGTTTCTCCTCTACGACGTACAACGCGAGTCGTTCACGCGCGCGGACATCTACAACCTTCGCCGCACGCACGAATTCAGTAACTATCCGGTTTACTGGGCGGGACACATCACGAACGAAGAGAGCTTGAACTATCTCAAATCGATCGTTGATTCACCCGCACCTGAAGTAAATCGACTTGCCGAACGTGCGCTCTTCGCAATCGCGCTGCACGACGACGCGCGAGTAGATCAGATACTCATTGACATGATTCGGCGTCCGCTTGCAGAGCCGCTGCGTTCGCGTGCAATCTACTGGCTCGGAAACACACCGGAGACACCGGCCAAAAACACTCTCTTCACTGAGATCGTTCGAAACAACCAGGAAAACAACGACACTCGCAACGCAGCAATGTCGGCGTTGGCGTTGAGTCGTTCGGCCGCGACCCTGCCGT
>DATEWS010000343.1:0-7366 GCA_035257785.1 Pyrinomonadaceae bacterium | reverse complement strand
GCAATGGTTCAAAACGTTGAGCAGTTCGGTCTTAATCGTAGCAGTGCGGATTGGGAATTCGGTTATTTTGCCTCGCCTCGGTTTTCGGCCCGCTTTACCGGCGCCTGGCAACACATTTATTCCGGCATTAGATTTCCTTTGGACAGTGGCATCCCTGATTTTCACGAACTACACGATCGGGCAGCCAAATCGGGTTACCTTCGTTTCGGTGGCGGGTTCACCGTCTCTTTAACCAAGATATTTGATCTGCATGCTGACTTCGGCAATACGGTTCGAGGTTCAAACACCCATGGGGCAAGAGGGCTTTCGCTTGGGCTAAGTTGGAGATTCTCGCGGGGTGGTTTTCGCGTCGGCAAATTCTGATCTGATTCTCAATCGATGGGTTTTGACAGTAGGTGTTGTAGCAGTATCCAGTAGGTATAAACGGACACCTTCCCATCCGGAGTTATTAAAATTCCACCAGGATTCAATTCAAGACCCACGAGTCCTACTTTGTTTGGTGGATCAATAGTCTTCCATTCGCGACGATTTCCAGTGGCAAGATTGACGTGGTAAATCCTGGTGGCAAATTCTTCAGGTCCATGGACGAACACCGCGCTCCCATCATCACTCCACTGAATAGGTTCGTCACCCGATTCAAGTCCCGGAATCGGTGAAGCCTCTCCTCCATTCAGCGGTTGGATGTAATAGGTTCTGTCTGGTTGAAGTGTGATTACGCTCTTGCCGTCTGGCGATACCCGAAGTGCAGTCGTCCACTCCTCGGTTAGCGGATGGACCTCGCCGGTGTTGACGTCTTGAACAAAGGAGCGAATCGCAGCATTCTCGCGCGCCTCGACTCCTGTAAAGAGAATCTGTAGCCCGTCGGGAAAGAAGGAAGCGTAGTGATATTCCTTCATGCCTCGATTCGGCAAAAACTTTGGCTGGCCCCCCGAGGTTGATAACAAAACAAGTTGTGGTTGCGGCGTTGTTTGCAGAGCTAGTGCCCAGTTACCGTCGGGTGATAGGGCCAGCGCCTTTCCTGGGCCGAGCTGACTACGTTCGTTACTATCAAGTTTTCGTAAATATACCGAGTTTCCCTCAGAGGCACCGCTGGTTTCCCATCCCCATTCATAGTAGAGGAGCTTTTTCCCGTCGGCAGATAGATCCGCCGACGTTGTCCAGGCAAATTGTGACTCAACTTCCCTTACCGATTTACCGTCGAGAACCATCATTGTCGAGTGATTACTACCCTGGTTAATCAACATCGTACCGTCGTCGGAAATATCATCGATGCGGGCACCTATGACAGGCACATCATAAAGGTTCATTCGCAGTTGTCCTGAGAGAGACACCGCATTAATGCTCAGTTTTTTCCCGATACGCGAACCTCCAAACCAGATTTCCTCGGTTTTAGGATTCCAGGCAAGGCCCTTGAGAGATTTCCAATCGGTTGATATGTCGGTCTTCTTCTGTGAGGCCAAATCAAAGACTGCTACAGATCCGCTGAAGTCGCCGAGTGGGTGTTCGAAAAATGCGATTTTGTCACCGTTACGAGAAAATCGAGGATATGACATCCAACCGGTAGACCTGTATAAAACGTGCCCGGCGGGATACTCAAGCTGTTGTTCTCCCATTATTGATCTCACGATCGCGAGGGTATTTCCGTCAGGTGCAAAAGCGGCATCATCCACCCCCTCCATAACCACTTCTGGCTTACCACCCTCGGCGGGCAAGATTGCCAAAGTCCCATTGAAGCCATCGCTCCAATTCAGTTCGAAGTCGAACAATACGGCAATCTTTCCTGTGCGTGAAACGGATTTCAGTGCCGCCGGCTGAACACCAGCTGAGCGTGACTCGGAACCTTCAACATCCGTGAAAAAAAGCTCTACAGGT
Source organism: Pyrinomonadaceae bacterium (assembly GCA_035257785.1). Classification (GTDB taxonomy): domain Bacteria; phylum Acidobacteriota; class Blastocatellia; order Pyrinomonadales; family Pyrinomonadaceae; genus PSRF01. Next base: position 5,494 of record DATEWS010000343.1, on the reverse strand, counting down.
TTTCCTTCGAACCCCGCACTGTAGATTATGCCCTTTCCATCTGGAGCAAACCGCGATGCAGAAATAAAGCCGTCACGATTTGTGAGTTGGCGCGTGTTTTGACGGGCGTCCGACGGAGGCGATTTTCCACGACGATTAAGAGAAACAACCGTTACCATTGCGATAACTAAGACTAATCCTAACCCCGCAGGCATCACCCATCCGGTCGAAACATTTGTAGAAGGTGGATCAGTCTTTTGTTGCCCCAGCGGGTCAGTCGATCCTGGCCGATACGCTGTTTGTCGCCTCGTTGAACCCTCTGAGGTAGAGTGCACAAGTGCATTTAGCTGGACACCTTCTTTGAGGCGTTGTAACTCTAAAGAGAATTCCGCGATCGTCTGATAGCGACTCCCAAGATCTTTTGCGAGTGCCTTGTTAACGACTTCTTCAAACTCCGACGGTAGTTCGGGAACACTCAAAGACATTGGCTCAGGCTCGTCTTTTATGATCGCCGCAATGATGTCACTTGTCGTTTCCCCATCGAACGGAACCTTTCCACTTACCATTTCATAAATAACCGTTCCCAAACTGAAGATGTCTGTGCGGAGGTCGACATCGAGTCCTCGCGCTTGCTCCGGTGACATATATCGCGGAGTGCCCATGACGACGCCAGGGTTTGTCTCGCGTGTTGCTGGAGCAAATTCGTTTTCGGTTAGTTTCGCCAGACCGAAGTCCAAAACTTTGACATAGCCATCGGAACGGACCATGACGTTTTCAGGCTTGATATCGCGATGCGCAATTCCCGCGGCATGAGCGGCCTGAAGTGCACTTGCTACCTGAGTCGCAACATCGAGCACCTCGCCAAGATTCATTCGCCTATTATTCATGTGCTGACGCAGCGTCACGCCATCCACGAATTCAGTAGCGATGTAGTGTAGTCCAGCTTTTTGTTCGACTTCGTGAACGGTAAGAATATTCGGATGGTTCAACGCCGATGCAGCGCGTGCTTCTTGTTGAAACCGTCGCAGGCGCTCTTTGTCGTTTGTAAATTGGGAGGGAAGAAGTTTTAGAGCGATCTTGCGACCAAGTCGCGCGTCCTGAGCAAGGTAAACGGTGCCCATGCCGCCCGAGCCGAGTTCGGACAGCACCTCGTAAGGTCCAATCGTTTCGCCAACCAGATCTCCAAACATCTCAGCGGCAAGTGTTGACGCCGACTCCTCAAAGAAACTGTCGTCCTGTCCGAATGAAGTGAGGAGTGAGTTCACTTCGCCGAAAAGAGACTCGTCTCCGGCACAGGTTTGCTCGAGGAAGCCGGCACGCTCTTCTGGCTTACGCTGTAACGCTGCGTGGAAGATCTGTTCAACTTGCTGCCAGCGATTTGATTTCATGATCGAAGCGGTTGACGACTCGATGATAGACTGTCGTTGGCGCAATGGGCTGAGAGCGCCTTGCCTACTATGACTGCGGGTTATCGTGGCAGGCAGATTCTGCCAGCTTGTCGTACTATGAGCAACAAATGAATGGGACAGTTCGGACTTTGCCGTGCAACTTGATCGCGAGAAAAGACGAGGAAACCTCTAAGTTTTGAGTAATAAAGAATCGGAGTTTAAGCATGCGTCTGGTATCCCTGTTGGCAGACTATCGCAGGGAGAATTGCATAAATCTGCCACAACAAAATGCGACAGGCCTCGCAGCCAATCGCATCTAGTGTTTTTGCTCACTTTGGTATGGTCATACTCCGGGATACGCCCACATCCGCAAACAATTTCATATACGCGCTGATCACTTGTGCCTGCGCCACATTACTCAATGCCGCCCTTACTCCGAAGAAACTCCGCCATTTCTTTTTTGTTATTTTCAATTGCTATTGTGAGCGGAGTCTTTCCACTATCACCGCGCGCATTGATGTTCGCGCCATGATCTAAGAGCAGTTTGGCAAATTCAATGCGACCAACGCCGGCGACCTCGTGAAGCAGTGTCTCTCCACCTTCACCAAGCGCGTTGACATTCGCGCCGCGCGCTATCAGTAACTTTGATACTTCCAGATGACCAGCGACTGATGCTGATCTCAGCGGCACTGCTTTCAGAGAGTTCTTTGAGGGAACATCAACCTTCGCTCCCTTATCGAGCAGTAACCTCACCGTATCAAGATGCCCGAAGAATGAAGCTAATCCCAACGGCGTGAAACCGTCGGGCGAGAACTGGTTGACCAATTCGCGTTTGTTCGCTAGAAGCTGACGGACTCGCTTTGTTTCGCCAGTTGCCGACGCCTCGAAGATGTCTAATTTTATTCCGGTCGCGATCAAAATGTTTGCTATTTTGTCTCGGCCGTTGTAAACGGCTTGCAGCACAGCAGAGACGCCCTTCTCATCTTTGACCTTTCCAAAGTCAGCATTCGCTTTCAATAAATCGCGTACTTTGGTTTCATCACCGGCTTTAACGGCGTTCAAAAACTCTTGTTTCTCCTCCGTGGTGATAGGTCTCCTCTGCGAATGCGCGTCAGTTCCAACGACTGACATTATTAGAACGAAAATCAGAATGGTTGTTTTTGTAGGTGTGTGCATAGTTAAGTGGACCTCCTCAGCTTTTGAAACACAAGGCGTACTCAATTTTCAACGGCTGCGTTTGGCCTTCGGCCGTCAAAGATAGCGTTTAAAGCGATCCACAAAATGGCGCTCCGATAAACAGCAATCTGGCCGACTACATCGTGACGGTGAATGCCGACACGCCGCCAATTGAAGTGCATTTCCTCGATTATCCAGACAAAGAAATTAACGAACTTGGTGCGCGAGGGAACGGCGAGATCGGATTAGCCGGCGTTGCGGCAGCGATCACAGCGGCGATCCACCATGCCACGGGCGTTCGCGTTCGGGAATTGCCAATAAGATCGAGGACCTGTTAACCCCAGCATAAGCTCGACCAACAGTTTCCTGTACGACCCTTCTTCGACATCAGCAAAGCTGACTAGGCGGAAGATAATCACACTCTCGGGAAAAACAAGAGTTTCCATAAACAATTTGAATGAAAATGCGGTGCGTAACGGACTTTAGTCCGTTTCGTCACCAGCTCAGTGCTTGTCGTTTACATTGCTCGCAGCCTGCCCTATTATGAACGCACAGGCTCCTAATGCCCGCATACGTTCTATTTACGCAAGTTGCCCAGGCTTGCCGTTCTAGAGTTTTGTCCATTGCAATCATAGGTGAATCATGATCGGTCAAAGACTTTCGAATCGTTATGACATCAAGTCTGAGCTTGGACGAGGAGGAATGGGTGTCGTCTACCGCGCCTCCGACCCTTTGCTCAATCGCGACGTGGCGATCAAACTGATTCCTCCCACACTTCTAAATCCCGACACGGAACAGCGCTTTCAACGTGAGGCCCAACTCGTTGCGCAGATGGATCATCCTGCCGTCGTACCAATCTTCGACTTCGGAAAACATGAAGGTTCTCTGTTCTTTGTCATGCCGGTTGTTGAAGGAACAAATCTGCGTTGGTTTCAACGCGATGCCACGCTCACGCTTGGTGAAGTCATCGACATCGGAATCCAGGTTGCTGAAGCACTTGAATACAGCCACTCTCGTGGGGTCAGTCACCGGGACATCAAACCTGAAAACATCATGGTGGTCCGTGAGGACTCACGTCTACGAGTAAGAATCATGGACTTTGGTTTAGCGCGTGGTGCAGCCGAGAGTCGCATCACCAAGACGGGCACTATCGCTGGCACGCTCTCTTACATGAGTCCGGAACAAGTGGCCGCCAGCGGCATCGATTACCGCACAGACATCTATTCGCTGGGTACAGTTCTCTATGAATGCCTGACGGGAGAACCACCGTTTTCAGGCGAACTGCAATCCGTGCTTTACCGGATTGTGCACGAGATTCCTCAATCACCTCGTGTAATGGGGGCAGATATCAACGAAGAGCTCGAGAGTGTGGTACTCACTTGCATTGAGAAAGAACCCGGCAGGAGGCCGCAACGCGCCGGTGAAGTTGCCGACTCCCTGAGACGCTCTCAAACTCGACTACACCAAAGCGACCTTGGTAAGTCAGTCGTCATGACGAAGACGATGATGCTGCCTCGAGTGGCGTTGTCGCCTTTTATCGGTCGTGAAAAGGAGCAAGCCGAATTACAAAAACGATTGAACGCCGCCGTTAGCGGAGAGTGTCAGTTCGTTGTCGTCTCCGGCGAACCCGGCGCGGGAAAGACACGGCTACTCGATGAGATTGAAAACCTCGCGCGAGCGCGAAAACTGCTCGTACTGCACGGACGTTCTATTGAGCAGGATGGTGCCTTTCCTTATCAGGGATTCTGCGAAGCGATCCAGGAATACTTCCGGCTCAGAGACACACCAAGCCCCGGTTCTAATCGCGTCGAGCTTGCCGACATTGCTGCCGATCTGGTTTCTCTTTTTCCAATGCTCAGCGAGATAAGTGAAATTCGGACTGCCGCAACCGGCGATTCAAAACTGTCACAACTCAGCGGCTCGCAAGGACCGGAAAACCGTACGCAGATCTTCGAGTTACTTGCCCGGACACTCACACGGTTGGCAGCGGGAAGGCCGTTGCTTCTCTTTCTTGAGGACCTGCACGCGGCCGAAATATCGATTGAAGCATTGCAGTACATAGTGCGCCGGCTTGGACCAACCCCGACGCTCATCGTCGGCACCTATCGCTCAAGCGAAGTGGACAGCAGAAACCATCCGCTGGTCCGGATGCTGGATAGCTTTCGTGGAGATCGTCGCTTCGCGGCGATCTCCTTAGGTCCGTTCTCGCAATCGGAGCATCGACTGTTTCTCGAGACGCTGATCGGTGGTCCTAAGCTAGCGCCCAACCTGATCGAAAAAATGTACGAAGCTACTGAAGGTAATCCTTTCTTCACAAAGGAACTTGTCCGTTCTTTGCTCGACTCGGGCGGTATCTCGAAAGATCAAACGGGCGCCTGGAGCCTCGCAGGCAGCACTGATCTGGCTACCGGCGAATTGCCGGCCACGATTCAGCAGGCCGTCGAAAAACGAGTCGAACGCCTGCCTGAGCAACTTCGCGAAATCCTCTCACTTGCTTCGGTAGTTGGAAAATCATTTGACGTGCGCGATTTGGAAGCACTCGCCGGCGACAATGACGTAGAGGAAGCTATTGATCGCCTGGTCGAAGATGGACTTTTAGAAGAGGAGCGGGAATCACGTGGCGATCGACTTACATTCGCCAGCGGCGTAGTGCGCGACGTGTTGTACGCCGGTATATCTCGCCGCAAGCGTCGATCGCTGCACCGCAAGTATGCGGAGGAGATTGAGAAACGACACGGCGGCAGGTTAGAGCGCGTCTATCCGCAACTCGTGCATCACTTCTCACAGGGAGACGTGCCTGACAAAACTGTCGAATACGGCTTGCGCATGTCCAAGACAGCGCTTGATGCGTTCAGTCCGGAGGAATCGGCTCGCGCGGCGAAGACGGTACTCGAGTTCCTTGACGAGGAATGGGAGGGCGATCCGCAACTCGAGATCGATGCGCGGATGTT
>DATEWS010000342.1:0-3291 GCA_035257785.1 Pyrinomonadaceae bacterium | reverse complement strand
CTGATCGCTTCGACAATCGCATCACGCTGGGCCGTCGTTATCAACCCATCGCGCAGCCCGCGTTCGGCGTCTTCCGCATTCGGGTAGCTCACGCCGAGCGACAGATAATACGCGCTCTTATTGTTTTTGACGAAGATGTAGAAGTCACCTTCGGGAGTCGCGCCATCACTCTCGCGTTGCTTATCGGCAACCGCACTGAATCCGAGTCCGACACGATAAGTGCGCAGCAACGTCTGATCGGAATACAACTCGAGCTTGCGATCCTTCTTGTAAACGAGTATCCGCGGCTTTTCGATTGGCAACACAAGCGCATTCTGCGGTCCCGCATAAACACAGACGGCGCAGATCAAACAATAAATAATCTGCGCCAGTCCATGAAAGTTTGCGTTGTTCAAACTAGGGCTTTTTGTTGTTGTTTTTCTTCTTGTCGTTTTTGTCGTCGCTCTTCGCTGCAACCGGAGCCGCAATCTTCAGCAGCGGATCGACACCAGCGCGATAAGTCTCAGTTACCTTGATGAACGCCTCGTTGCGCAGCGTCTGCAAATACGTTTCGCGTTCCTTTGGCTGGCGCTCGATCAACATCGCTTCACGAACGCGATTGTCGTTGAAAGTCGGCGTAGTTCCAGCGGGCGTGCGCTGATCGACCCGAATAATCTGATAACCGTCCTGCAACTTGATCGGTTCGCTCACGCCACCGGCTTTCAGATCTTTCAACGACGCGAGCAGATCCTCGCGCAGGCTCGGGACATCAAACTCACCGACCTCACCGAAATCTTTCGGAGCTGTACGTTCGCCATTCTTCTCGCGCTCAGAATTCGCAGCGGCAATCGATTTGAAATCAGCGCCGGCGCGAAGCTGCGTAACCAGTTCCAGCGCTCGCGCACGCACTGCCGCATCGTCCTTGCCTGCTGAAGACAAATAGATCTCAGAAAGCTTCACCGTCTCAGGTTTGCGAAACTTATCAGGATGCGCATCAAAGTACTTCTTCACTTCATCCGGCGAGAAACCCAGGTACACCTTGCGATCTACTTCCTGCTGCAACACCGCCTGCTTCATCATCTCTGCACGCATGGTGCGGCGGATGTCTTCAGGATTGAGATTATTCTGCCGCATGGCTTCGTAAAGCTTTTCCATCGACGTGATGCCCTGATCGTTCGCGATCTGCAACATGCGGCGGTTCACTTCGGCTTCGATATCGTTCGCGAGGTCGAGCTCCTTGCCTTTCTGTAACAGCAGCATCTCGTTGATCAGCGTCGCAATCAACTCAGGCTGGCGCTTGGCAACCTCGTCCATCGCCTGCTGTTCCGTCTTGCCGTTCTGTTTCAGCGCGTTGATACGTTCCTGGGTCTCGCGCTTCAACATCGAGAGCGTGATCACCTCGTCGTTGACCTGTGCGATCACCTCGTCGACGACCTGCATCTCGCCTTCCTGGGCGAAGGCGCTCATGGCCGAGAACACAATGAGCAACGCAGCTAATGGTGCAAGATATTTAAATTTCACAAATAACTCCTCAATCAATTCTTTAACCGCGGATTCTAATCGCTGGCACGAAGCTGGAGCAACACGTCGCGGGCTGCATCGAGCACGTTGTCCTGCTGATCTTCCGTCAACACCAGCCGTAAAACACCGTTTGGCGTGAAGGTCGTTCCCTCATGCCTCGTAACGTAATCCCCAAGCTTTTCGGGTGAAATTCGCGCCTTTTCACTAAATTTGACCGCCACTCCGTCCGGTGTTTTATCGATCGAAACTATCCCCAGCTCTTCCGATAACTTCCGCAAACGAGCGTACGCAAACAGCCTATCGACCGACTCCGGAATGCGCCCATATCGATCTTCCGTCTCGGTCCTGATGCTGGAAAGCGTCGACTCATCTCGCGCCGACGACACCCGTTTGTAGGTTCGTAGTCGCTGCCCCATGTCGGAGATGTACTCCTCCGGAATCGCAACATCAACGCCGAGATTCAACGTGACGCTCGTCTCATCCTCAACCTCTTCGCCGCGCATCTCAGCCACGGTACGCTCGAGCATTTGCGTGTAGAGGTCGAAACCGAGCGCCTCCATGTGCCCTGATTGCTCGCCGCCCAGGAGATTGCCCGCACCGCGTAGTTCGAGGTCGAGGGCCGCGATACGAAAACCGGCTCCCAAATCGGAAAACTCGCGAATTGCTGCTAAACGGCGACGGGCAATGGGTGAAAGCTCCTGCTCGCTCGGAATCAGCAGGTAAGCATAAGCCCTGCGACTCGAGCGCCCCACACGCCCGCGCAACTGATAAAGCTGAGAAAGACCGTAGTGATCGGCGCGATTTATGATGATGGTGTTGGCGCGGGGGATGTCTATCCCGTTCTCGATGATGGTGGTTGCAACCAAAACATCGTATTTGTGATCGATGAAATCGAGCATCACCTTTTCCATCTCTTTTTCGTTCATCTGACCATGGCCCACGGCCAGTCGCGCCTGCGGCACCAGGCGTTTAACGAGCGCCGCGATCGTCTCGATCGTCTCCACCCGGTTGTGAATGAAGAACACCTGGCCGCCGCGCGATAGTTCAAGATCGATTGCGGACTTAATGACGCTCTCCGAAAACTGCACCACCTGGGTTTGAATCGCGAGTCGATCGCGCGGCGCGGTTTCGATCAACGACATGTCACGCATGCCGCTGAGCGACATGTTTAGCGTCCGCGGTATGGGCGTCGCTGAAAGTGTCAGCACATCGACGCGTTTCTTCAAATGCTTGAGTCGTTCTTTGTGCGCGACGCCGAAACGCTGTTCTTCGTCAACGACTACGAGTCCGAGATCCTTAAACTGTACGTCTTTTGAAAGGATGCGATGCGTACCGATGATGACGTCGATTTCGCCGGTTTCGACTTTCTTCACCACTTCCTTCTGCTCTTTTGACGAACGAAAGCGCGACAACAACTCAACCTTCACCGGAAACGGAGCGAAGCGCGAGCGAAACGTGTCGTAGTGTTGATAAGCGAGCACTGTCGTCGGCGTGAGGATCGCCGCCTGTTTACCTTCCATGACTGACTTGAACGCCGCGCGCATCGCGACTTCCGTTTTTCCATAACCGACGTCGCCGCACAGCAGACGGTCCATCGGCACCGGCTCTTCCATGTCTTTCTTCACGTCTTCGATCGCGGTTTCCTGATCGGGAGTGAGAATAAAAGCAAAGCCGTCTTCAAACTCCTGCTGCCATGGCGTGTCGGCGGCGAAGGCGTAACCGCCGACGAGTTTTCGTTCCGCGTAGAGTCGAAGCAGTTCGTCGGCCATGTCGCGCATGGCGCGTTTCGCT
>DATEWS010000341.1:0-9336 GCA_035257785.1 Pyrinomonadaceae bacterium | reverse complement strand
CGGGCGGTCCGGGCTGCGCTTTTGTTTCTCTGCGGTCTCTGCGTTAGAAGGCGCTTTTAAAGGCAGAGATCGCAGAGAGACGCAGAGTGCCGCAGAGAACTGCTATCATCACTTTCGTGCGACCCGTACTCTCCGCCCAACAGATTCGCGAGATCGACCGTCTCACGGTTGAGAACTACCACACCTCTTCCCTTCTCTTGATGGAAGCGGCGAGCGCCGCTTGCATGGAGGCCATTCGCACTCGTCTTCACGGCGAGCTCGCCGACAAGAAGGCGCTGATCCTTTGTGGCAAAGGTAACAACGGCGGCGATGGCGCCGCTCTCGCTCGTGCCCTCTCACGCGCCGGGATGCATTGTAGCGTGGTCCTCTTTGGCAAACTCGCTGAGACTTCCGGCGATGCGCGCACGAATTTTGAATCCGTTAGCCGTCTCGCAAGCTTTGAGGCCGGCTCTTCAGATTCACCGCCGCCACTGACGTTCATCGAATGCGAAGGCGTGACCGCGTGGGAACACATTGCCAAACCGCGCGGCGCCTACGACGTCATTGTTGATGCACTCTTCGGCACTGGTCTAACTCGCCCGCTCGCAGGCGTGTTTCTTAAAGTCATTGAACATCTGTCGATGTTGAAAGAAGCACGCGACCGCGCGCTCGGAGCGCATCCGCTAGTTCTGTCGATCGATATTCCCTCCGGTCTCGACGCCGACAAACCAAAACCGATCGGCCCGGCAGTTCAAGCAGATCTCACGGTGACGTTCACCGCCGCCAAACGCGCGAATGTACTTTCGCCCGCTTGCGATTTTGGTGGCGAGTTGATCGTTGCCGACATTGGTTCTCCGACTTCACTCATTCGAGCCGCTCAGCCGTGGTTGTTTTTGACTGAGACTGAGGATGTGCAGCAGTGGCTCGTGAGCACCCGTTACACGCCCGAGTCGTATAAGAACACCCATGGTCACGTTTTGATTGCGGCCGGTTCCCGTGGTTACTCCGGCGCGGCCGCGCTGAGCGGAAGCGCAGCGATGCGAGCGGGCGCGGGACTCGTCACGATTGCCACGCCCGCGTCCGCGCAAGTGTCCGTCGCGAGTGCTGCGATACCGGAAGTGATCACAACGGCACTCGCGGAAACCGATCGCGGTGCAATCAGCGATGAGGCTGTCGCGCATTTTCTCAAGCTCGCGAAAAAGATGACGGTCGTAGCGGTTGGTCCAGGACTGACAATTGATGACGAGCGAACACGTCGGTTCGTGCGCGCGATCGTTGAGCGTCGTTCGACACCGTGTGTAATCGATGCTGATGGATTGAACTCACTCGCGCCCTGGCCCAACGAGCTGAAAGGCTCTGACAAGCACCCGCTGGTGTTAACTCCACACGCCGGCGAGATGCTCAGACTTTTAGGCACGACAGACAAATCTGCGCTTGACCTTCGCGTTGAAGTAGCGCGTGACTTTGCCACTGCACACCATGTTCTCCTGGTCCTGAAAGGCGCGCGACCGCTGCTGGCGACGCCCGATGGTCGAGTGTTCATCAATCCGACCGGAAATGCCGGTCTTGGCACTGCCGGCGCCGGCGACACTTTGACGGGCCTGATTTCCGGCTTTCTCGCGCAGGCCTACGGCACCCTCGAGGATCACGCGGATCCAGTCGCCGCGACACTTGCTGCCCTTTACGTCGGCGGCCTTGCGGGAGAATTCGCCGCCAAAAAACTCGGCATGCGCACGATGCTCGCGTCCGACATCCGCGAACACTTTTCGGACGCCGTCCGCTCCCTCGACCCCCGTGGCGAACAGCCTTGATCCCTGCTAATCCACGTCTTATATATTCCGTGAGATCTGTGTTAACGTTCACTCGAAAACTCAAAATCAGGAGAACTCGATATGCCATATCCCGAAATCATGATACGTCCCATGCGTGAAGATCTGACGCGACTCGGTGTCGAAGAAATGAGAACGGCCGATGCCGTTGATGCGACCGTCAAGAACAGCCAGGGCACGCTGATGGTTGTGGTGAATTCGATCTGCGGTTGTGCTGCGGGAAAGGCGCGGCCGGGAGTGGCGCTCGCGCTTCAGAACGAAAAGAAACCGGACAAAGTTGCGACAGTTTTCGCCGGAGCTGACATCGAAGCAACTGAACGAGCGCGCAGCTACTTCACCGGTTATGGACCATCCTCGCCGTCAATCGCCTTGCTGAAGGACGGTCAACTCGTCTACATGCTCGAGCGATATCAGATCGAAGGCCGCGATGCGCACCAGATCGCCGGCGAGCTCACGCAGGCGTTTGAAAAGTACTGCTAACGCAACAGCTTCATGATCTCCGAGTGCAACAACACCACATCCGGCGATTGCTGCAACGCGAGAAAGTAGTTCTTTTGAAACTCAGTCCCTGTCTCCGCCGGCGCCAGCAACGTCTTGGCTCTCTCAATCAAGGCGCCGGCGTCGGCCTCAGTCGCCGGAGTTTCGGCGTGCGTGTCGAGCGTCTCATCAATCTGCACGATCAACTCCGAGAGCCGGTGCAACCAGTCAAACCACGGATCTTTCAACACCAACTGTAAAAACTCGTAACTGTTCCCGATTCGCCCCCGCGCCCGCTCGTAATCCCTGCGCTCGAGATCGAGCAACGTCTTGTGCAGTCGCAATAATCCCTGCCGCAACGATCGCAAACTCTCGCGCGTAGTGTCCGATACCCTCTCGTTTGTCATAACCCGTCCCTCTCCATACGCTATGTTATGATCGCGGCGATGCCCAGCGCCATCTCCCTCAACACTCCGGTTGAGGATCTTCACAGTTTCAAGATCGCACGACTGGGGCCGGTTCTTTCTCGTAAACTCGCGCAGGCCCTCGCCGCGCAAACGCACAAGAAGAGCGCCGCCAGCGTCACGGTCGAAGATCTGCTCACTTACTTCCCGATGCGTTACGAAGATCGCGCGCGTCCTGCGTTGATTAGAGATCTGCACGACGACGTCGAAGCCTCACTCGAACTCACCGTCACACACGCGCATGGCTACGCAGTCAGGAATCCGCGCGGTTACGGCAGAGCGCAGCTTTACATCTTCGAAGTGTCGGCGATCGATGGTCCAATGAGCGGACGCGAGGTGATCGTGTGGTGGTTCGTCTCCGGGCGTCGTGCGTACGACATCGTTCGATACTACACCGCGAAGCTCGTGCGCGGCACACGCTTCATCACGTTTGGTCGTTGGGAATGGGAAGCACGCCGCAACACATTCAAGCTGCGACTTAACAAACCCGCCGACGAACTGGAAGTACTCCAGGCTCCTGAAAATGAAGAAGTCACACTGGAAGAAAGTGAAGAGAACCAACCCGATCCCGCGTTAGCAGCAATCCACGTTGGGCGCAGAGTTCCCGTCTACCGCAAGCTCGGCGAATTCAACTCGAAGCGCGTGCGCGAGATTGTCCACGCAGTGCTCTCCTTACTGAACGACAAAGAGATCGAAGAAACTCTTCCCGCAGATCTCCGCCACCGGACCAAACTGATCGGACGCCCACAGGCTTTGCGCGAGATTCATTTTCCGCCGCCTGAGGTGTCGATGCTCGACTACGAACTGTCGAAAAGCGAACCACACCGGCGCATGATCTTTGAAGACTTCTTCTGGGTGACGTTCGCGATCGGCGTGAAGCGTGGTCAACGAGTCAAAGAACAGAAAGACACGCCGCTGCGAATCGACAAGACCGTCCAGAACCACATCGCTTCCGTAATGCCTTTCAAACTCACCGACGCGCAGCGAAAAGTCACCGTGCAGATCTTCAACGACATGAAATCCTCTGCGCCGATGAACCGCTTGCTGCAAGGTGACGTCGGCAGTGGTAAAACGATCGTCGCTGTCATCGCAATGATCGCCGCGATGGAAAACGATCTTCAGGCGGCGTTGATGGCGCCCACCGAGATTCTCGCAGAACAACACGCACGCAACATTAAACGTCTGTTGGCGAGAACTCCGTATCGCATCGAACTGCTGACGGGATCGCTGCGCGCGAAAGAAAAACGCAGCCTGCAAGCGGCACTAAAAGAGGGCGAGATTCACGCGTGCATCGGCACTCAGGCGTTGATTCAGGAAGCTGTTGCCTTTCACAAACTCGGCCTCGTCGTTATCGACGAGCAACACCGCTTCGGAGTGATGCAGCGAGCTGAGTTGCGTAATCGCGGACTTAACCCCGATGTACTAGTAGTGACCGCCACGCCGATTCCGCGTTCGCTCGCGATGACCGTGTACGGAGACCTGGACGTTTCCGTTATCGATGAGCTGCCGCCCGGTCGTACGCCGATCGAGACGATGGTCTTCGGCGAGGATCAACGACAAGAAGTGAAACGTTTGATCACGCGTGAGATCAAAGCGGGCCGCCAGGTTTACGTTGTGTACCCGCTCGTCGAAGAGTCGGAGAAGATGGATCTAAAAGACGCCACGCGCCGCTACGAATATCTGCGCGACACCGTTTTCCCCAGGATTCGGGTCGGACTGCTGCACGGGAAGATGAAACCGGCTGAAAAAGAGAAAGTGATGAGTGCGTTCGTTGCTGGCGAGATCAAAATTCTCGTCTCGACGACAGTGATCGAAGTCGGCGTGGACGTGCCGAATGCGTCGGTGATGATTGTCGAGCACGCTGAACGCTTCGGACTTTCGCAGCTTCATCAGTTGCGCGGGCGTGTCGGTCGGGGCGCCGAAAAGAGTTACTGCATACTTTTGACGAGCGACAAGCGAACGGCTATCGCCGAGGAACGGCTCGGCATCATGGCACAGACGAATGATGGTTTTATCATTGCGGCGAAAGATCTCGAGTTGCGCGGACCGGGAGAGCTGTTGGGAACAAAACAATCGGGACTGCCGGAGTTTCGGATCGGCAACATCGTTCGCGATCAGCCGTTGCTCGAACAGGCGAAGCAGGAGTCTGAGTTCTATCTCAGCAAGCCGCGGTCAGCGGTGACGGCGAAGATGGTCGCGCGCGTCAAACAAGACCCGCGCTTTGGACTCGCGGACGTCGGATAAACATGAGGATCATTGCTGGACTTTACAAGGGTCGAAATCTGAAGAGTCCCCCGTCGCTGGACGTGCGGCCCACGTCCGATCGATTGCGCGAAACACTCTTCAACGTGATTGCGCCATGGATTGAAGACGCTCGCTTTCTCGATCTGTGCGCGGGTTCGGGCGCAGTTGGGATTGAGGCGCTTTCGCGAGGCGCCAGTTACGCGACGTTCGTCGATCGATCGCGACGTAGCTGCACTTTGATCGAGTCAAATCTGAAGTTGTGCCGGGTTCCGGAGGAGCAATGGGAAATCTATTGCTCTGAAGCGTATGAGTTTCTCAAACAAACCGATTCGCGTTGGGACATCATCTATTTCGACCCGCCGTACAAAGACGAATACCTCAGGACGATGGAGTTAATCGGATCACGTCTGATCGATCTGCTCATCGTCGAACATCATCATAAAAACAAACTTCCGGAATCGATTGGGACACTTCAACGTACCCGAATCCTCAAACAGGGCGATTCGGCGTTGAGCTTTTATAGAACACAGATAAACGCGGATGAAGAACGGATCTGATCCGTGTTCATCCGCGTTCATCTGTGGCTTTTTTGTTGATGATCTCGTCACGCGAGATCCGTGGAGCCTTATCAACCCTCTATCGTACTCATCGCCGTTACGGCGCGCTTTTCGTACGCCGCAATGGTAGCGATGTTCTTCTTCTCCACGTCCGTCAACGCTGCCTCACTAAAGTTTGGGTCGGCCTTGTACCAATCAAAACTCGAAAAGTACTTCTGCAACCAGGGCTCTTTGAACACCTTGCCGTGCCTCGCGTAGATCTCCTGTCGCATCTGGCTCGCATCTTCAAGGAACAAACCTTCGAGCAACGTGCGCGTGATCGGCTTCGAGCTCAACTCCTGGTGAATCGTGTTCTCATACTTAACAATCGTCTCGACGTTCAGCTTGTCGTTGCCCGAAAGCTCTTCGTCCTTGAAGTTTTCATCAGGCGCGTACCACGGCTGAAAGAAGAAGTACTGCTGCAACCACTCAGCGCGGAACATCCGCCCGTGCCGCGCATAAACCTCATTTCGCAACAGCCGCAACTCGTGCAAACTCAGCCCGCGCAGCATCTGGTCGGTAAGGGCCTTGTTCTCGAAGTACTCCATGTCGCCCGGCAACAGTGCCACTTTGCGCTGCTTCTTCTGCGCGCCAGTTAGAATCGCAAGATTCTTTTGCTCCACGACTGAGAGCTTCTTCGCGTCGTACTTCTCGTCGGGGAAATACCAGTAACGCTCGTCGAAATACTGCTGCAACCACGGCTCATCATCGAATCGCTTGCCGTGAATCGCCTCGACTTCAGCAATCAGAACTTTCCACTCCGCGCCACTATGCTTGCCCAGTTTTCGCGGTGTGATCTGTCGATCGCGCCAGTAACGCATGTCGCCTGGTTGAATCGTTTCGTGTTTAGAGGCTTCGGCGATGCGAATCACGTCGAGATTGCGACGCTCGACGTCGTTGAGCATTGAGTTTTTGAAATCGGGATTGGGTTTGTACCACGGCTGCTCTTCGAGATAGACCTTGATTTCGCTGTCTTTGAAGACGCGACCGTGACGGCCGAAGATGATGCCGCGCAACAACTTCAGATCTTCCATAGCCAGTTTCTGCGTCTGGCCTTGTTTAATGGAAGTCCTACTGAAGTCCAAACCCTTCATGGTGTCCATCGTGTCCTGCGCCACGGCAGTGATGGAAAACAACACGATCAATGCAAACAGCAGAAAAGCCTTCATCGGTTCACCAACTTATCCACAGATTACACAGATTGTTTTTTAATCTGCGTAATCTGTGGACAAGCCTTTCTTCATCCGAAGATATCTCGAACCTTGTCAACCAGCCCCTTGTTCTCCAGGTCCTTGTTCTCAACTTCCGCCAACTGCTCGAGCAAACGTTTCTGTTCGCGCGTCAACGTTGTCGGTGTTATGACTGTCACGGAAACAAACAAGTCGCCACGCCCGCGACCGCCGAGAATCGGCATTCCTTTTCCTCTGAGTCGAAACACAGTGCCCGTTTGTGTCCCCATCGGAATTTTCAACTTCTCTTCGTCGTCGAGCGTCTGCACCATTATCTCGGCGCCCAACGCGGCCTGCGCGAAAGTTATCGGCACGGCCTCGTAGAGGTTATTACCTTGTCGCTCAAATTGGTCATGTTCGGCTACGTGGATAACAACGTAGAGGTCACCGGGCGCGCCCCCCTGCGTTCCGGCTTCCCCTTCACCTGTAACGCGTAAACGCGAGCCGGTTTCGACTCCTGCCGGAATCTTTACCTCCATCTGTTTTTCACGTTCGACGCGGCCCGAGCCTTTACAGTCCGGGCACGGGTTCTTGATGACCCTGCCGGCGCCGTGACAAACGTGACACGTACGTGCGACCGAGAAAAATCCCTGCTGGTAACGAACCTGACCGGTTCCACTGCAAGTCGTACAGTTTTCGGGCTGACTTCCCGCCGCCGCGCCCGATCCTTTACACGTTTCGCACGACTCGAGACGCGGAATCCGGAGTTGTGCAGTCATTCCGTTCGCGGCTTCTTCGAGTGTGATCTCCAGATCGTAACGGAGATCCGCGCCACGTTGCGCTGAGCTGCGACGACCACCACGCCCGCTGCCAAACACGTCACCAAAACCAAACAAGTCGCCGAGGATGTCTTCAATACCGCCAAATCCCGGCGCCCCCCACGAACCTGCGCCGGCACTGCTCGAAACACCAGCATGGCCGAACCGATCGTAACGTTTGCGCTGCTCGTCGTTGGACAGCACGCTATAAGCCTCGGCCGCTTCCTTAAACCTTTCTTCGGCGGTGGCGTCGTTCGGGTTTTTATCCGGATGGTACTTAACTGCGAGTCGCCGGTAGGCGCTCTTGATTTCCTGGTCCGTCGCGGTGCGGGTCACGCCCAGGATTTCGTAATAATCACGCTTGCTCATTTGTCTCTCAATATCAAATTAGTAATAGGTCCTATATCACCTATAGGACCTATTTTTTTAAGACCTATTCTATCCTCTTAAGATTCACTACCGACAGCGTCTGAAGCATTCAACATCGCCGCCGTGAGTTGCATCGCGACGCGTTCCAGCCTCAGCATAGCTCTGGTGAGGTCATCAACTTTGTCGCTCCGGCCTGCTGCCTCCGCCTCGAGAAAAATCGACTCAGCATTGGCCTGATCCTCCTGCGACATCATGCCGCCAAACTTTAGATACGTTTTCCTTGTATTTCTCAACAACGAGTCAAGCTTACCTCTCGCTAATACAACGTCTTTGGCGGCGCGATCGGCATCGGCAAAATCATCCGCCTCTCTGATTAAACGATCGATCTCCTCCGGCGCCAGTCCGGAAGTCGGCGTGATGCGCATCTGCTGTTCGCGACCTGTCGTTTTATCCTGGGCCGACACCGAGACGATGCCGTTCGCATCAACTTCAAACGAAACTTCGATTTGCGGAACGCCTCGCGGATTCGGCGCAATCCCGACGAGCTCAAACTTACCAAGGGAACGATTACCCTCTGCTACTTCCCGTTCGCCCTGAAGTACGTGGATTTCAACCGACGACTGGTTGTCGACGACAGTCGTAAACGTTCGACTTTCGCGCAGCGGAATCGTGGAGTTGCGCTCAATGATCTTGGTAAACAGTCCGCCACGTGTTTCAAGACCCAAACTCAGCGGCAGCACGTCAAGCAACACGATGTCTTTTACTTCACCAGTCAGCACGCCACCCTGGATCGCCGCTCCCATCGCCACGACTTCATCCGGATTAATCTCCGCGGAAGGCTTTCGTCCAAAGATCTTTTCGACTGTCCGTTCCACGATCGGCGATCTGGTTTGACCGCCGACGAGGATTACTTTGTGAACGTCCACAGGCTGCAATTCCGCATCTTTGAGTGCGGTCAAACACGGCTCGATCGTCTCATCGACGAGATCTTTCACGAGTGTTTCGAACTGTTCTCTCGTTAGCGACTTGTTAAAGTGCTTTGGACCGGTGGCGTCGGCAGCTATGAACGGTAGATTGATCGTGGTTTCAGTTGCGGTCGAAAGATCGCACTTGGCTCTTTCGGCCACTTCTTTCAGACGCTGAAGCGCGAGACGATCCTGTCGCAAGTCGATGCCCGTGTCTGCGAGAAACTGACTGGCCATCCAGCTCATGATCCGTTCGTCAAAATCCTCGCCACCGAGAAAAGTGTTTCCCGAAGTTGCAAGCACGTCGAAGACACCATCGTTCATTTCGAGAATCGAGATATCAAACGTGCCGCCACCGAGGTCGTAAACTGCGATGCGCTCGACGCTGGACTTTCCGAGCCCGTAGGCCAGTGCCGCCGCTGTCGG
>DATEWS010000340.1:0-4068 GCA_035257785.1 Pyrinomonadaceae bacterium | reverse complement strand
CGCGAGCGTCCGATTCTGCAAATCCCCGATGGTGGAAATTGGTCCCCCAGTGGCCGCAACGATCTTAGTCATCCAGTTTAGATCGGTATCGCGCATAGCGATCGGGCGACAGACGTGAGCGCTCCACTCATCTGCTTGCAGGTAGGCGAGATTTGTGTTCCAGGCGATATCGATACGAGGCACGATGTCGCCCGGTTGGGCCAGGAGTGCTAGCACCTGCGCTTCGTAGCTCTGAAATAATACGACCTCCACCGGAAGCTGCGCTTCCTCGTGAAAGTACCGCCGCATCCCCTCCCAAATCGTAACTACTTTCGGATTGTATGCCACAGCTCCAACCCAAATTGTCTTGCTCATAGATGTACCTGGTCCTATTAAAAGAGCGGTATTCCCAGTAGTGATTTCCCGATGAACTCGCGCAGCACATCACCCGTGGGCGCCATGACACTACCCGCGTGCGCATCGCGGAACAGCCGTTCTATATTCAAATGCTTTGAGAAAGCCGCACCGCCGCAGATTCGCATTGCTGCTGAAGTAACACTGATAGCGACCTCGCCTGCTGCGGCTTTGGTCTCAAGCACACGAAGCATCGTCGTCTCACGCGGCTTTTCAAGATGATCGATCAAATCGTCGACGCGCGCCGACAGCCCGTCCGTCTCGATCTGCATCGTCGCGAGTTGCGCGCGAAGTGTAGGCAAACTCTCGCCGAGGCTCTGGCCCAGATGCTCAAACTTCGCATTCTTGAGGTGCGACGTTGTTCCAGCGACTGCGGCGCGGCACAATCCCAGCGCCACTGCTGCTGTCCCCAAATTAAACAGAGGCAGCACGACGTTTAGCATCGCGGGAAATCCGGCGCCGTCATCCGTAAGCTGAAAATCGGATGGCACCTCGCAGTCGTCGAGCACAATCGGCGCAGACGCGTTGGCCCGAAGACCCAAACCGTCCCACGCCCCAGCGACTGACAGACCACGTGTTCCGGCCGAGACAAGATACAGCGTTGAATCCGTCGGTCCCGCACCCTCAGGAGCAAGCGCGGAAACGATATAGCTTTGCGCATGACCCGCGCTCGTCACCCAGGATTTCTTCGCCGTTATGTGCACGCCGTCACCATTGCGATGTGCACGTGATATGGGTGCCCAAAAGTGACTACGCGAGCCGGCTTCACTAAAAGCAAGCGTTGATAGATGGCGGCCCGCAGCGATCTCTTGCAGTATGGGCTTAACTGCCGGCGCCGCGCTTTGCCGCGCTGCCAACATACTCGCGGCGCCGAGGACGTGCATAACGTAGACCATGGCTACAGAAGCGTCTTCCTCGGCAAGTGTCGCCGTCACCGCAGCAAACGTGCGCGGACCTAATCCTGCACCACCGAGATCCGTGGGTAGTAATAGACCAAGCAGTCCAGACTCACCAAGCGACTGGACAGCCTCGCTGGAGAATCGCCCGGCAGCGTCGTTTTGCTCGGCAGCCGGCGCCAGCACACCATCGGCGATCTCGCGGGCCTTCAAAACGGCCCGGTCATGAGTCATCGTCACACCTCGCATGAAACGATTTGGTAGTCACGGATTATACGGAAAAATCGGAAATTTATCCGTGTAATCCGTGGCTAAATCATGCTATGACACACTCAACAATGTCGAAACGCTTCTGTGCGCTCGGACTAATGGCCAAGGCGCCGCTTGTGGGCGAGGTGAAAACCCGACTCGTACCGCCTTTGACGGCGCAAGAAGCCGCGGCCCTCAATGTATGCTTTCTCCGCGACATGGCTGCGAACATCAAAACTGTTAGTGAAACAGAAGCAGCCTCAGGCCTGGTGGTCTATACGCCGAGCGGTTCGGAGTCCGCCTTTGATGGTGTCTTACCTGAAGGATTCGAGTTGCTGGTCCAGCGCGGTCCATCGCTGGGCGATCGACTTTGCAATGCCACGGACGATCTCTTAAGACAGGGTTATGGTGCGGTCTGCCTCATCAATTCAGATAGTCCAACGCTTCCGCAGTCAATTCTGATTCGAGCCATTGGGTTGCTTGCGATCGATGGTGATCGAGTAGTGCTTGGGGCCGCAGAAGACGGAGGCTACTATCTAATCGGCTTGAAGCACGCGCACCGGCATCTATTTAAGGGTATTGCCTGGAGCACTTCCGACGTACTCGCTGACACCAGACAACGCGCAATAGAGATCGATCTACCCGTTGAAATGCTGCCGCCCTGGTATGACGTTGACGATGAAGAAACACTCAATCGACTTTGTGAAGAACTGTTCTTCGCGCCATCTATAGACGGAGCTTATCCAGCGCCTCACACCCGTGCTTTCGTTAACTCGATAATTAACATGGAAGGAAGGCAATGCATCTGCCCTAAGCTTTCAGGTCGAATGCCGATATGACGGAACAACCGCGCGCGGCATTCAGACCTGTAAATGCGAAATGAACGTGATGCTGAGCGTACTTGGCATCGCAATGCTAGTGTTGTTTCGCACTGCCGTTCACTCCAAAGTTCTCGGGTTAATAGAGATCTGGCTGCGAGGAAAATTAACTATTCATTTGGCACATGAGTAGCCAAGAACCAAAGCCTTTTATCTCAGTGATCGTCGCCGCACTGAACGAAGAAGCAGCGATCGGAAACGTCATCAACTCTGTCCCAAAAGGTCTTGCTAAAGAGATAGTCGTGGTCGACAACGGCAGCAAGGACCGAACCGCTGAGATTGCGGCTGCGGCTGGTGCTCGAGTCGTGAAAGAGCCCATTCCTGGATATGGACGCGCGTTTCGCGCCGGACTACGCTCAATCTCGCCTAAGTGCGAGATTGTCGTATTCCTGGATGGAGACGGCAGCGATTGTCCCGAAATGATGGATAGGCTCGTCACACCAATCAGCGAAGGAACGGCTGATTTTGTAATTGGATCACGCACGCAGGGTCATCGCGAAAGCGGCAGCATGAACTTTCATCAGGTCGTTGCCGGATACATGATCGGATTTATTCTACGAGTTTTATACGGCGTTCGCTCCACCGATATGGGACCTTTTCGCGCGATTCGTCGAGACACGTTAGACAGACTTAACCTGCGCGAAGAAACTTATGGATGGCCACTGGAGATGCAGATGCGCGCGGCTCGGGCGCGCGTGCGCACAATCGAGGTGCCCGTGGATTATCGACGACGAGCGGGAGGTCATTCAAAAATCGCCGGCACCGTGCGGGGCTCGGTGTTGGCGGCGACTCGTATTCTCATAACGCTGGCGCGTATCGCGTTACAACGAAACTAAGCGAGCGTCGCTGACTTTCTACCAAAGCAGGGATCGAGGGTAACGACCGGCAAGTACCGCGTCGATTCCCCACTTACGACCCGCCGCTCCAATCATCAGTGCCAAAGCGACGAGCATCGGTATCAATAGTTCCCAGATCCAAGCGGTGCCCCATTCAGCCATCCAGAGGGTGCTGAGAAACAAGAAAGCTCCAAGCGCTACCGGCCGCGTCAAAAGTCCGATGAGTAAAAACACTCCGAAAGTGATTTCAGTCAGGCCCTGCATTGGACCAGTAAAAGTAGCGTGGCTCGCCATGAACGCCATAATGCTTTTCAGCAATTGTGGCCCGTGGCCTTTCTCTATGTAGTAATTAATCAACCCGGAATAACCTGAAGGACTATAAAGACCCTTTCCGAGATTCTCGAAGAACACCCAAATAAAAAGGCTTCCGAGTCCGAGACGCAGAATTGTCAGGGCAACTTGAGCACGCTCGTTCCGTGACTCAATTGAATTGTTGCTATCTAGTGAACTACTCATTCGTCCTCCTGTCGCGTAAAAACACTCTATTTGCGGCCCGTTAAGTTTCTCTCTGTAGAGCCAGGTGACATTGATATCTCAAGGGTGCAGTTCGCGAAGCAAATCGGCCCACGCTTGTCGTTCTAGTTTCGGACTGAAAAGTGGCGCCAGTTTCTTAACTCGCCGACGTAAGTCAGACAGAAAATCGGGATCCGTTTCCGCAAGATTTAAGAGCCTGGCTAATTCACTCGTATCACCGACGTTGAAGAGCCCAGCATAATCTGGTCCGAGAATACCGACGTTTCCATCAATGCGTGACGC
>DATEWS010000339.1:0-4377 GCA_035257785.1 Pyrinomonadaceae bacterium | reverse complement strand
TTTCGCACAAGACGAGGCTGCGAAAGAAGCGTTGCTTGAGACTGCGTATTACCTCGGGTTGGGAATCGCGAATCTGACGAAGGGACTGAGTCCCGAAGTCGTGATCCTTGCCGGCGACATCGCGCGCGCGTGGCCAGTGATCTCGGGTGAACTGCGCAGCACTCTCGCCGCGAATACGATTTGCAGCGGTCTACCTTTGGCGCCTGTCTTCGCCTCGACGCTCGGCGACGACACCCGCCTCATGGGCGCGCTCAGCCTCGTGTTGGCGACCAGGTTTGCCTCCGTCGTTCCTGCCTGAATACGCCGTCGGCGTATTGCAGCCCGATTCGCTATTCAGAATTTTGAAGAGCTTACCGAAAATCTCAATAAGCCTTCGCGGACCGAAGACGCCTTCTTCATGATTACTGAGCTTTTCGCAAAAGTTCGGGTGGCGAACATCGCGGCATCGGTGTTGCCTAAGCGAGTTTCGGGAACTGCAACCCCCAAGTCCGAAGCCAGACAAAGCATTAAAGAAATCTAACTTTGCCATAAAAAACTCTTGACAAAGAGTTCGTGCGGTAGTACTAAGGCTTTTGTCCGGTCGTGCAACAAACCTCTTTACCGAAATTTTGAATTGAAAGCTGTTTTTGGTAGTTGAAATGGACCAGAGTTAGCTTTTCAGTGGCCCTTTTGTCCGGTCGTACAACAAACTCGGTCTTGCCGTTGACATTGTGAAGTGAGCCCTTGCGAACTTCTTTGACCGAAGTTCGCCAAAAGCTGTTTGGAGGCGAGTATGACTCTACGAACCATGCACAGGCTCTACGCGACACTCATCGTTTCCGTCTTTGTGTTTTCCCTGACAATGCTGGCGAACGTGCACCCGGTTGCTGCCCAGTCAACCGGTAGCGCGACACTGCGCGGCACCGTGAAAGATCCGCAAGGCGCTGTCCTGCGCGATGCAACCATCACGCTCGTCAACGAGAGAACGAAAGAAGAGCGCCGGACGAAATCCAGCGAGGACGGTACTTACACCTTCACTGCGGTCGCTCCCGGCACCTACACGCTGAAGGCAGAAGCCACCGGTTTCAAGACTGCGTCACAACCAAACGTGATGATCGAAACCAGCAGCACGCAGGGTCTCGACATTGCGATGGAGATAGGCCAGCCAACTGAGACCGTGACCATCACTTCCGGCGCCGAACAATTACAAACCGAAACAGGCGCGAGAGAAAACACGATCAGCTCAGCACAGATCGACAATCTCTCAATCATCAGCCGGAGCTCGCTCGAGTTGTTGCGCATTCTTCCCGGTGTCGTGGCGCCGGATAACTCAGCGATCGAGAGCATCGGGTTTGGCAGTGGCGCTAACGCCAACGCTAATTATCACGTGAACGGTCTGCGTGGTGAGCAGAACAACGTGACCATCGATGGTTCGCGCATGATCGATATCGGCTCGAACAACGGCACGGTGATCACTGCGAATCCGGACATGGTCCAGGAGGTCAAGGTCCAGACCAGTAACTACGCCGCTGAACACGGTAGCAGCGCGGTTCAGATCAGCGCGACTACAAAGGGCGGCAGCAGTGATTTCCATGGTTCGGTTTACGACTACATGCGCCACTCGCGCTTTCAGGCCAACGATCGCTCGAACACGATCAACGGCGTCTCGCGTCCGCTGAGTAAGTACAACTATCCCGGCGGCAACATCGGTGGACCACTCCTTCTGCCGTGGACCAACTTCAATCGTACTCGCGACAAATTGTTTTTCTTCGTCGGGTTCGAACTTTATCGCCAGCAGGTTGATGAGGGTTCGAAGCTGCTTCGTGTTCCTACGCTCAAAGAGCGAGTAGGTGATTTCAGCGAATCGCCCGCCGGCAGCATTTTTGTTCCAGCGGGTTGTACGGCTAACGGCGTGACGGGTCGGAATGACCAAAACGGTGCGATAGATGCAGCGCCAGGTAACAACCTCGCGCCTTGCGCTAATCCGCTTGGCAAAGCGCTGTTAAATCTCTACCCGGTACCGAACCGAAACGCTCCATTCGGGCAGAACAATTACGTCTACAGCGTACTGAGACCTAACGATCGGAACCAGTTCACTTCCAGGTTCGATTACGCCGTCAGCGAAAAGACGAAACTTTACGTTCGCTTTGCTCGCGAGTATGAAGAGCAGGGTTTCCCGCGCGGATTGTGGTGGGATTCATCCGCATATGAAATTCCCGGAAAACTCACCAGCAAGAATCTCGGTCGTTCGGTCGTCGTTAACCTGACGAACATTATCAATCCGAGCATGACCAATGAGATTCTGTTCAGCGCCAGCAAGTTGAAGTTGAATTATGACTTTGCTGAACCGGAAAAAGTTTCGTGGGCCGGTCTCGGACTTACGCCGGTTGGTTTCTTCTCGACGAGCAATCCGAATATTCCATCAAGCCTTCAGAACAAGAACCCGTACATTCCCATCAGCGTTATCACGTGGGGCCAGGGAGATTTTCACACTGCTTACGGTTATCCGATTCTGGCCTGGAACGACAGCTTCGCAATTACCGATAACCTGGTGAAAGTTCAAAACACGCATACGTTCAAGTTTGGTGCGTTCGTTGAGCAGGCAAATAAACGACAGCAGTCAAACGCCGACACGAATATCGTGACGGCGCAATGGGGCCAGGTGACTGGAACCGGTAACAACTTTGGCGATGTGTTCGTCGGCAAGCCAATCGAGTTCACGCAAGCCACTACTCGTCCAATCGATAACTTCCGTTATTACAACTACGAGTTCTACGCACAGGATAGTTGGAAGATGCGTCCTAATCTCACGATCGAGTACGGAATGCGCTTCGCCTACCTGCCGCAGAACTTTGAGCGTAAAGGTTTGGGAGTGTTGTTCGATCCCGCCTCTTACGTGCCCGGTGGCGGTCCATTTTTGAACGGCGATCGAACGCGGCCTAACGGTTACAAGTTGGCTGCGAGAGACGAGATCCCGAAAGGCGTGCTGCCGAACTTGCCAGTGCAATGGATGCCACGACTGAACGTGGCGTGGGATGTTGGTGGCAAGGGTGATCTCGTTGTTCGCGCCGGCGCCGGAATCTTCTACAACCGCGTACAGGGCAACTACGATTACTACTCGAGCGGCGAAATGCCAAACACGTACAGTTCAACAGTGGACACTCCGTGGGCCTCTTCGAACGGTCTATCGTTTGGTGATCTGACTACACTAAATCCATTCACCAGCAACATCGGGGCGATCAACGTAAACAGTCGCGACCTTCAATCAAATGAACTACCGAGAGTCGCGAACATGAGTTTCACGATTGAGAAGCGATTGCCGATGAACAATATTCTGTCAGTCGCTTATGTGGGTACTCAAGGCAGGCATCTACCGCAACGACGGAATGCCAACATCATTCCACTCGGAACATTGCTAAACGGCACGATACCGCTCAGTTCGCCGGTAACCGTTACGAATCCGGATGGACCGGGCACACCGAGCCGAACTTTCAGCTCGATTAACTTGAGCGAGCCGGCATCACGAGCGGCGTTGGCAGGTGTGGTCCTTCGCAGGTACAGACCATTCGATGCTTTCAACTCCGTGGGTCTTTATCAGTTCACGGGTACTTCGAGTTATCACTCGTTACAGGCTACGTTGAGCCACAACGGAAGAAATCTTCAGTATTTTGCCACTTACACTTTCGGCAAAGCGCTGGGAACTGTAGCCACAAACGAGAGTGACGGCGCAGCCTGGGCCGACCCCATCGACACCCGCAACAGAAGCTGGGGAGTGCTGCCCTTCGATCGCACGCACGTGTTTAATCTCTCCTACAACTGGACCGTACCCAAACTCGCGCGTGGAGGATTCGAGAACGGCGTCACGAATGCGATTTTCAACGGCTGGCAGATATCGGGTATCACTACTTATCAAAGCGGTGTTCCGATTCGCCTGAAGTTTACGGGCGCGATTGCACAAGCGACTCAGGCCGTGGGCTGGTATGGTTCCGATGCGTTCAACGGCACCAACGCGGGCGCGAGTCTTGGCGCAATCACTCCGATCTATCTTAGCAATCCGCAAATCAATACTACCCAACTAGGGGCCAAGACTTTCGACATCTCGAAGCTCGGAATACCGAGTTTCGGAAACACTGGACCATCGCAGCCACCGTTCTACCTGCGGACGCCAAACCGGAGCAACTTCGACATTTCGTTCTTCAAGAACTTCACAATTGCTGAAGAGAAGAAGATTCAATTCCGCGCCGGACTATTCAACGTCTTCAACCAGGCGTATCCGACTCAGCTCAATGTCACTTCTACCAACCCGGCTGACAGTGACATCTACCTGGCATTGGATACCGTGTGCAATCGCACCGTGCGTCGTCCCAACGGCGATGGCGGTAACATTGCGGACGTTTG
>DATEWS010000338.1:0-3189 GCA_035257785.1 Pyrinomonadaceae bacterium | reverse complement strand
TGGCTGCTAGGCAATAGGGACGAAGCCGAAGATCTTGTGCAGGAGACTCTTCTGGCGGCGTTACAATCGTTTAGTCGTTTCCAGAAAGGCACGAATTGTCGCGCCTGGTTGATCAAGATCATGTACCACACGCTAAGCAAGCGCAGACGTAGCGAGAATCGCCTGCGTGTGGTTGCTGACACGGAGGAGCAAATTGCAGAAACAGTAGCTTACGAGCCACCGACGCCTGAGAACCTTACTGAACAGGAAGTCTTAGACGCACTCAAGCGCCTGCCCCGGCAATTTCAAGAGGTGGTTATTCTTTCTGACGTTCAAGATATGACCTACAAGGAGATAGCTGACGCACTCTCGATCCCTACAGGAACCGTGATGTCGCGGCTGCATCGGGGCCGAAAACTACTCCGGACGGAGTTGGTTGCTTATGCTAATGCCCTCGGCATCGGCGGAACGACTGAGGCAAAAGGAACTCATGCCAGTAGACAGGGAGAGAAATCAGGTGCGGTGTCGTGATTTCCAGGAGCTTGCTGATTCTTATCTCGGCGATGAACTTCTAGTGGAAACTAATCACGACGTGATCAGTCACCTCCAGGGGTGTGCTGACTGTCGCAGAGAGTTAGCGGCACGACGTAACTTGCGCGGCAAGTTGCGAAGTGGATTTGAACGCGCTCCCGACTTGCAGATGCGCACGGAGTTTGACGAACGACTAACCGCTCAACTGCGAACTGTTGCGGTAAACGAAACTCGGATGCCAGTTGCTAAGTACGTCGCCATTGCGGCGTCACTGGTGATTGTGTCCGCATTGGTTTTCACGGTCCTGCAACAACGCAAGCGCTCGCAAATGGCCGCGGCCCTGGTGGAGAGCGTTGTCGGTGACCATCGAGACTGCGCTCTAAATCATCGTTTAGACGAAAAATCGATCGACCTGGACGAGGCTGGTCGCAAATATGATCGTGCGTATATCAATCTTGTGAATGCGGTGATGGCAGAAGGCCGTCTTCCTGCGGGTGTTGAATTGGTCGAGGCGCATTCCTGCGTCTTTAAAAATCGACGCTTCGGGCATGTGATTCTGAGATATCGCGACCAACTGGTCTCAGTGCTTGTAACCGGCATTGATCAAAAAGATCGCAGCAGCTCGACAGAAGTAAACGAGGCGCTGACGGCTGCACAATCGGATGGATTTCAAATGATTCACTTTGAAACCACGCGACACGCCGTTTATGTCGTTTCAGGTTTGAGCGAGACCCAGAATCGCTCGATCGCCGAAGCCATCGAACCTTTGGTATCAAGGCATATCCGAGATGCCGAACGCGTCGCTTAATGTCGACTCAAGGAATCTAAAACTAGAAGGAACCTAAGTAATGCACAGACAAAATGTAATTGCAGCCGGCTTGTTTATTGTCGTATTCGCTGTGGTCGTAACGGCAGGTTATGCAAAGGGCTGGGGCGCACTTGGTTTATTCAACGCACGTGTAACGCGAGAGCTTGTGCCATCGAATACTCTGGTATCCGAGACGAGTTCTCCCGGCGCGCCTGAATTCGCGCCGGGTACTTGGATCAACTCTGAGCCGCTGGCGTTGAAGAGTTTGAAAGGTCGCGTCGTGCTGGTCGATTTTTGGACGTTCGGTTGCTACAACTGTCGCAACACTCTGCCTTTCCTGAAGCGTTGGCACGAACGATACGCCGATAAGGGACTAACGATTATTGGTGTACACTCACCCGAATTTGACGCGGAGAAGAAGATCGAAAACGTACGTCGCGAGGTTGCTTCACTGGGCATTCGCTACCCGGTAGTAACTGACAACGATTACGAAACCTGGCGCGCATACAAAGTCGAGGCTTGGCCGACGCTTTTTCTGGTTGATAAAACTGGTCACATCCGTTGGGCACACGTCGGCGAAGGTGCTTATGACGAAACGGAGCGCACAATCGAAAACCTGCTGGTGGAAAACGAGAAGTCTACTGATACATCAAGCGCGGAGCAGCAAGAAATGACAGACAAAGTTGAGAAGACTGACGAACAGTGGCGGAAGGAATTGACGCCTGAGCAGTATCACGTGCTGCGTGAAGCCGGCACTGAAAGGGCGTTCACGGGTGCTTACTGGGACAATCACCGGAAGGGCGTCTACCACTGCGCCGCTTGTGGGCTCGAACTCTTCAGCTCGGACACAAAGTTTGACTCGGGTACTGGCTGGCCCAGCTACTACACTCCCATTTCGGAGAAAAACATAGTCACTGAGACAGATAGCAGTCTGGGTATGGTACGTACCGAAGTGAAGTGTCGTCGCTGTGGTTCGCACCTCGGGCACGTATTTGATGATGGCCCAAGGCCTACTGGTCTGCGCTATTGCATTAACTCGGTATCGCTCAATTTTGAGGAGAAAAAATAACTACTCAAGGGAACGGGTCTTCACTCGATGCCGTCTCGTACGAGATCACTAGAGCTCGTCCAGACGACTTGAAATTCCTGGCAGCGATAGAGCTCGCTGCGGCCAGAATGCTCGTGGGCCACGCGCCGGAAGCAGTTCTTAACGAGGCTACGAGTGAAGAAGAATTACAGAAGGCTCAAAGATGCGGACATGTGTGGGTGGCACTCGCCGGTGATCTTCCCGTTGGTTTCGCTCACGTAAAAGTCTTTGAGCCCTCAGTGGTCCATCTGGAAGAAATCGATGTTCATCCGGAATACGGCCGTCGTGGCATCGGCACACAGTTGGTGAAAGCTGTGTGTGAGTGGGCAACACTAAGTAATTATCGAAACGTTACGCTTACAACGTTTCGCGACGTGCCGTGGAACATGCCGTTTTATAGGCGCCTTGGATTCGAGGAAATTCCGTCGCGCGAGCTCACACCGGAGTTGCTTTTCGTGATCGAAGATGAGGTTCGGCGTGGACTTGATCCGCACAGCCGGTTGGCGATGCGATTCGTAATTCGAAGTTGCTGACAGCTTATGAACAAACAAACTGTTCTTCGCGTCGCACGTCCGACGGATCATCTGGAAGAAGTCATCAGGTTCTATACGGAAGGTCTTGGTTTGAGCATTCTCGGATCGTTTGCGGACCACGAAGGATTCGATGGAGTAATGCTTGGCTGGCCGGATGCAACCTACCACCTTGAGTTCACTCGTAAGCACGGACACTCTGCGGGCCGTGCACCGACTAAGGATAACTTACTTGTGTTTTATATCAGCGACAA
>DATEWS010000337.1:0-2159 GCA_035257785.1 Pyrinomonadaceae bacterium | reverse complement strand
TAGCAAATCAAAAATTTGCGGTCCAGCCCTGAAGGGGCGGAATACGTATTTCGGCCCTGCAGGCCTCGGCCCCTTATTTTATGTACTTAACCAGGGGCGACGCGCTTCTCGCTTGCCCCTGGCTATTATATTCCGCGCCTTTGGCGCTGTATGGTCCAACATGAGCAGCGAGTGAGTCAGAGAGACTTTCTTCCGGCGGCGGGGCGCGATGTGTTTCTGCCCGTGTACGATCCCTTCGTCAGTTTGATGGGGTTCGATCGTGCACGGCAGGAACTCGTCTCCGCTGCAAACGTCGAACCGGGTCAACATATTCTCGACGTTGGCTGCGGCACAGGCACACTCGTTGTCATGTTGAAACGACATTATCCATCTGCTGAAATCATTGGTCTCGATCCTGATTCGAAAGCGCTTCGACGCGCGCGGACTAAAGCCACGCGTGCCGCAGTGGCAGCACAATTCGATCAAGGCTTCGCAGATCAACTTCCCTATACAGACGAGACGTTCGATCGTGTTTTCTCGTCGTTTATGTTTCATCATCTCGAAAATCACGAGCGTGAAAACATGTTGCGGGAAGTGTTGCGCGTCTTGAAGCCGGGTGGTTCATTTCACCTGCTCGATTTTGTGGCGGACAACACCTCACACGGATTTTTCGATCGCCTGTTTCTGTCTCACGCTCGAATGAAAGACAATCGAGACGCGCCGATACTCGAGCTCATGAACCGTGTTGGACTGACGAATGCAGCGAAAATAAACGAAGGCAGCATGCTCTTCGGCTGGCTTCGAACTGCGACTTATCAAACATTTAAATGACAACTCAGATTGCAATCGTTCTCTCACTCCTATTTATCGCTCTCGTTCTCTTCAGCATCGAGCGAATACCGATCGAGGTCGTCGCATTGCTCCTGGTGATGGCGCTGGTCCTCACCAATACCTTAACCGCCGGTGACGCCTTCGCAGGATTTGGCAACGACATCGTGATCACGATTGCAGGCCTCTTCATCCTGACGGGAGGATTGGCGAAGACAGGCGTAATAGATCTGGTTGGACGCCGCTTGCACCGAACGGCCGGCGACAGTGAGTTTCGCATCGTCATGCTGATCATGTTCGCCGCGGCGTTTTGCGCCGCAGTGATGAAGAACACGACCACGACTGCGATGTTTCTTCCAGTCGTATTAGGCATCGGCGCACGCAGAAATATTAGTCCGTCGAAACTACTGATGCCGCTCGCGTTTGGAGCGATCCTCGGCGGGACGTGCACGTTGATAGGAACGTCAACCAACCTCGCCGTCAGTGGCGCTCTGCCTCGTTATGGAATTGAGCCCTTCACGATGTTCGAGCTGACCAG
Organism: Pyrinomonadaceae bacterium; assembly: GCA_035257785.1. Classification (GTDB taxonomy): domain Bacteria; phylum Acidobacteriota; class Blastocatellia; order Pyrinomonadales; family Pyrinomonadaceae; genus PSRF01. The sequence continues at coordinate 814 of DATEWS010000337.1, read as the reverse complement.
GGTGGGTGTGGTTATTGTCGCCGTCGGCATGTTGTATATGTTGCTGGTTGGTTTGCGTTTATTACCGCGAAGAAAGTCTGCTGAATCTCTTACCGATCAATATCTCATCCGCCAATACATGACTGAAGTGATCGTGCTCGACGATTCGCCGCTCATTAATAAATCACTCGCGGAAGCTCGGTTGGGAGACGAACTCGATCTAACTGTGCTCGGCATTCTGCGAGGGCAGGAGCAATACAGGGTAGCGCCGCACCCGGCAGAGAAAATCAGGCCAGACGATCTATTGCTGGTCCAGGGTCGTGTCGAGGATATCCTCAAAGTGAAATCTGAAGCCGGGATTGAGATCAAAGCAGACTTCACGTTGAACGACTCCTTACTCAAAGGCAAAGACACAGAACTGTTCGAAGCGATGGTGGCGCGTGGTTCAGACTTTCTCGGTCGCACATTGAAACGTCTCGATTTCCGCAAGCGCTACGGTCTCACTGTGCTCGCTATCAATCGTCATGGAGTGAACCTGCTTTCGAAAATCAGCAGAGTTCGACTGCGCTTTGGTGATGTACTTTTATTACAGGGCAATCGTGAACAGGTTGAACGGCTCGCCGCCGATGGTCACATACTGCTCCTCGAAGAAGTTTCTGAAAAGCAGGCGCGACCGGAAAAAAGACGCTGGGCGGTACTGGCTTTCGGTGTCTTTCTTTTTTTCTCACTCACTCATCTTGTTCCCCTGCCGATCGCGGTACTGTTTGGAGTGATGATCCTGCTCGCCACCCAATCTCTACGCATGTCGGAAGTTTATGAGATCATCGATTGGCGG
>DATEWS010000336.1:0-3695 GCA_035257785.1 Pyrinomonadaceae bacterium | reverse complement strand
GCTCAGTCCTTCTCGGGCGCAGGCATAAAGAAAATCTCTCGCACCTCGACTGGCGTACCGAACGATTTAGCGCCCTTGCGCGCCCAGGCAAACACCTCGTCTATGTCGGCGCATTCGAGTATCCATAAACCGCCCACGTGTTCCTTGGCCTCCAGGTACGGCCCGTCGGTGATGAGCACTTCACCGTTGGGCTGGGCCCGCAGTGACATTGCTTTGCCCAGGCCGCAGGCGAACTTCCTGACACCAGCAGCGATCATTTCGCGATTGAGTGCGTGAATCTTCTCCACCATCGCTTCGTCCTGTGCGGATGGATCGAAGTCGTCGGGAAGGTAACCAGCTAACAGATATTGCGGCATGTTGTCTCCTATATAAATGGTCTTTAGCCGGGCTCGTTGCCCGCTTCACTATCACGACGAATGGCGGGACCCGAATTCTACAATGTCCGGAAAATTTAGTTCTATCGTCACGCCACTCGTGAGGGACAACTCCTGAACGGTATCGTAAATCGCACCCACGGGTGGGATTTGAGACTTTTAGGCAAAGCCCTCATCGCGTGTAAATACCCCTCACAATCAGGTGTTAACACCCTATTTCCAACCGGCGTTCCCCTCTAATCTTTAACTCGTACGAAGCGAGGATACATGACAGCGAGCGCAGGAGTGATGGCTATACCGGAGAACCAACACATCGTTTTGCCAGCAACAACTGTGTACGTTTTGATGAGTGGTGATGGTGGACCAATGGTGAACAAATGGTAGCGCAAATAACCAAGATTGAACGCAAGTACGTGACGGCGGCAAAAAACCTTCGAGTGTTCATTCCGTATGACGGATCAAAAACCGCCGAAGCGACTTTGGAAACTTTAGGCAGAGCTGGTTTGCCAGCTGATCTCGAGACTCTTATTGCGGTGACGCAAGTTTGTTTGCCTTTATCACCGTACGAGATCAGCAGTGCGGTTAGCGCTCGTCGACTGAAGTTGTTGACCTCAGGAGTGTCGTCTTACGTCCCGGCGCTACAGGATCAGGAAGAGCAACGCGTCTTATCGCTCGAGGCTGAACGTAAGCTCCGGTCCATGTTTCCTGAAGGGCTTGTGAAAACTGAGGCGTTTCAGGATACCGCTGTGGTGGCCGGAGCGATTTTACGAAAGGCGAAGCGCTGGGGTGCTGAACTTATCGTTTTGGGATCGAACGCTAGTCCTTCATCACAGATAACTGATTATGCGGGACCTGCTTTAAGAGTGGCACGAGATGCCCACTGTTCAGTTCGGATTGCGCGACCGTCTCAGCGAGAAGCTGGTTCGTCAATACAGATACTTATTTGCGTAGACGAAATTGCTTCGTTTCAGAATGCGGCTAATGCCGTTTCGCAGCGAAGTTGGCCGGCGGGAACAACTGCAAACATCGTCGTCGTGCAAAAACCTGGTCCACGTTATGCCGGTAGGGATGCTGATCCGCTGCACGTTATGAACGCCTGGACTGATGATTTACGAGCGACGGGTTTGGAAGTCTCAATCGCTATCGAGGATGGCGAGCCCGAAGAGGTGTTGTTGCGTAGAAGTCGCGAGTCGTCGATCGATTGCGTATTCATGGATCCACACTTCGGTGGAACGGATGTTTTCGATGGAAGCGGGTTAAGCGACGTCGCAGCGGCGATTATTTTGGGAGCGCCGTGCTCGGTAGAAGTTGTACGTGCGGGCAATTCGAATGATGAACATTTACAACCGGCCGCCTGATTGAGGCGATGGCGGTGGTTGGAGGGGATTAAGATGAAAGTTTTAGTTGCAGTAGATTCGGTTATTAGTTTGGACATTCTCATTAATGAAATGAGTGCTCGTTCGTGGCCGGCCGGAACGGAAGCGCGAGTGCTTTCGGTTGTAGGCGACGGTGATGTCCCATTGAAAACCTGGCGCGATGAAGGTTACGAAGTATCGGCTGTACGACGAGAGATGCAGCGACGGGGCGAACAGCTTTCCGTTTTAGGTGTCGAACGCCTACGAAGGATCGGAATCCCAGCGCAAGTGGTGATCATGCGTGGAAATCCGGAATTCCTGATTCCGTTCGCAGCGCGAAGTTGGCCGGCTGACTTAATCATCATGCGTGCACACAACCGCACCGACTTTCGAAGCCGGTTGCTCGGGAGTGTAGCGAAAGAAGTTGTGAAGAATGCGCCTTGTTCCGTCGAGGTCGTGCGCGCTCGTGAGCAAGCCGATACAACTCCGTTCCGAGTGTTGCTCGCGACCGATGGTTCCGCTGCGTCCATAACTGCTTCCAAGGCGGTCGCGGAAATGAGTTGGCCGGAGAATACTGAGGTCAAAGTGGTGAGTGCCGTCAACCCGATGCTCTACTCGCTCGAGGAGCTTGGTCTGACTGGCGACACAGGAACTGACCACGCACATCGCGCCATCGGAAACGCCGTTCAACTGTTGAGTGGCGCGCCTCTCAAGATCTCGGCGGAAGTCATCGCTGGTAACGCCGCGCGTCAGATTGTTGCGCGGGCGAAGCATTGGGGAGCTGATCTGATTGTTCTCGGGACAAACGAACGGCGCGGCTTAAGTCGCTTGCTCTTCAGCAGCACGTCTGCCGCTGTTGCAAAGCGAGCGCACTGTTCAGTCAGAGTTGTTCGTAAGAACGATGCGCAGGCCGGCAGTCTCGAGAGTGCGAACCTATTGCAAGAGTCGAAAGCCGCGTAACGATGCTGAAGAATTGGAGGTAGGGAAATGAAACGCAGATTAAAAAAGACAACAACTATCTACATAACAGAACTCGACTATAACCGTCTTAGTGGACTGATCGATCGTACACGTGAGCGCAACGGCGCCGATCGAGAATACTTGAACAAGTTGGAAACAGAGCTTGATCGAGCAGAGATCGTTGATCCAAAAGATATCCCGGCAGACGTAGTCACGATGCGCTCGAAAGTGCGTTTGAAGGATTTAGTGAGTGGCGAGAATAATACTTACTCACTCGTGTTTCCAATAGAGGCGGATTTTGCCGAAGGAAAGATTTCTGTCCTCGCGCCAATTGGTACCGCGATCCTTGGTTACCGGCAGGGCGATACGATTGAATGGCCCGTTCCGTCAGGGCTACGGAAGCTCAAAGTTGAGGAAGTCCTTTACCAACCGGAATCGGCAGGTGATGAAGACTTGTAACTCTGAGAGAATGATCACATCTCAGGTCGCGGTTGTTTGGCCTGAACGCGCGGGGCAGTTCTCAACAGAGTTCCGATTAACCCAAGCGAAGCACTTATCCAGCCCGCTAGTGCCAAATAAATGAAGTAACGCGGAATCACGAGCAAGCCCGGGAAGCCGATTGCGTGCGCGAGTTGGAATGTACACACGGTGTACATTCCGAACGGGAAGACCATGCCCCAATATTGCGGGTCGTACTTCAAGGGGAACCTTTTATAAACGTGACGCCAGAATCCAAGTGCTAACAACAGCGGAATCCACCACGTGGCTGCCGCCCAAAAGAACAGAGTGAAACCTTTTAAGAACGGAATCACTTCATTCAATAGAGGCCATCCAGGGGCGGCAATGATTAGACGTGCGCCCGCAAGCGTTGTGATCGCGACGGCGCCCATGTTGATCCAATAGGGCGGTGTGAGCGACGCCGTCGTCACGTTTACAAAGGTGAAGCGATAGAAGATCAACGTGATGAGCAGTAGATAAAGCATGCAGCCGACGAGGTACATGCATA
>DATEWS010000335.1:0-5674 GCA_035257785.1 Pyrinomonadaceae bacterium | reverse complement strand
AGGCGAGATGGGCTGGCGTATTGGATCGTATTCGCTGAATGGCACCTTGGCGTTGATGCCGTAGACGGATGATGACGAGCCGAAGACAAACTGTTTGATGTTGTGTTGGCGTGCGAGTTCGAGCAGGTTCACGGTGCCGTTGATGTTTGTTTCCGTGTAAAGCTGTGGTTCGGAAAGAGAAGGTCTAACACCTGCGCGCGCGGCGAGATGGACCACGCAGTCGAAGTTGCTGCCGTTGAAGACGTGATCGAGTGCTGACGCGTCGCGAATGTCGATTTCGTGAATGCTGTAGCGTGGATCTTTCAAGTGTTCGCGAATGTTGTCGCGCTTGATTGAAGGGTTGTAGAAGTCGTTGAAGTCGTCGACGACGGTGATACGTTCCACGTTTGATGCGAGTAGTCGATCAACGAGATGTGAACCAATGAAGCCGGCGCCGCCAGTAATGAGAAGGTTTTTCATTCAGTCTTTTGTAGCATAGATCCACAGATGCCAGCCCCATTTGGCTGCGAGTTTTGTTTCCAGCGAGCGTGGAAGGAGCGCGCCGAATACCGGTAGCCAGCGTTTGTTTAGAAAGTATGTGCGTAGCTCGACATGAGCGAAGTCTTTGAAGAGTTCGCGTGCTTCGCTGCGGGAGTAAACGCGAGCGAGTGGATTTCCGGCGCCGTCGGTGTTTCTGCTCAAAAACTCTTCAGCGTTTAAGTAGTTTGGTTTTGCTTGTAGTTGGCGCGCGTGATCCTGAAGGCTTGATTCGGGTTCGCCGGTCAAAAGGTGGACCAGCTTGACGCCTGGCTTCCAACGTAGCAGTTGCACGCCCGCGCGGCGCAGCATCGAGATGTTGACGCGGTAGTTATAGGAGTCGCGATGATAAAGCATGACGACTGCTTTGCCGCCTGGGCGGAGCACGCGTTGTATTTCGCGGACCGCTGCGGCTGTGTCGGGAGTGTGATGTAGTACGCCGTGCGAGTAGACGAGATCGAAAGAGTTGTCCGGGAATTGGAGATGTTCGGCGTCAGCGACGCGAAACGTGCCGGGAAGTTGAAATATTTCGAAGCGCCGTTTTGCCAGATCGACTGCGGCGTCAGTGAGATCGATACCCGTATAGTTCGCGCCGGCTTTGGCGAATTGAGCTCCGTCAGTGCCGAGTCCGCAACCCACTTCCAGCACTGTGAGATCTTTTGTGTCGGCAAATCCAGCAGCGGTTGGAATGTGCCACTCTTTGCGATAGCGATGCTCTTCAACGAGTTCGTAAAACTTGCGTGAGCCAGGTGGAGCATCGGCAAACTTGGTCCCGCAGGGATTCTCTTGCCAGAACACACGCACGCGTTCCTTCATTATCGAGTTGCGTTCCGACATACGCTACCCATAATGCGAGGAACGCGTGAGTGGATCAAGCACATAGCGAGCGGCGGCGTTGCAAATGCAAATCCGTTCCCTCCTGCCTTGCGCCGCAGGGCCAGCCTTGCTGGGCGAAGCCGCCATGAGGCGCAAGGATTAGAGAGGCCGTTGGGGTGAGGTACCCAAATCCGGCTAAGGACACCCACCTGTCCCACCAGTTGATTTTGCCCCCTCTCTCAACTGGGCCGGATCTAACGCACAACTCGAGTTGTTCTCGATTTCTTGCTATTCATCAAAGTTGCTCATAAAATCCGCAACGTAATGAATAGCAGTGGCGTTTGACGACGCCGCGACTATACTCACTCTACAAACAGAAATCCTTAGAACAATATCAAAGAGTTATCAACTCTTTCTTAATGCGATGATGCCTCATAATCACCATCTGCAAATCGTGGGCTCACTGAAAATTTCTACACACTTTCATTTGAGATCTCAGCATTTTTTGACTCTTTATCAGAAAGTGTTTTTTGAGACCTCACAGCGGGACGACCTATGACTCACAACGACCTGCGCTACGAATTCGGACCATATCAACTCGATCCGAGTAAGCGTATCCTCACGCGCAACGGTGAAGGAATTCCACTCACGCCAAAAGCCACCGACATCCTCCTCGTACTGGTGAAGTATGCGGGGCAGTTAGTCGAGAAAGATGAGCTGCTGAAAGAAGTCTGGCCCGACACCTTTGTCGAGGAGGCAAATCTCTCGCAAAACATCTTCACCCTGCGTCGCGCTCTCCGCGACGATCGCGCTGATCCAAAATACATCGAGACGATCGCTCGCCGCGGCTACCGATTTATCGAATCTGTTAAGACGCTTGGCGTGAACGGGCACGAATTTGGAGACTCCGCTGAATCAGCTGATCAGGCCGGCAGACGACCGGTCGTTGTCGTGCTGCCTTTCACCAACACTGGCGACGTCGAATTGGATTATCTGGTTGATGGTTTAACTCATTACGTTATCAACAACCTCTCACGCGTGTCGCAATTACGCGTTATGTCGCACAGTGCCGCTTTTCGCTACAAGACGATGAGACATGACCCGCAACGCGTCGGGAAAGAGCTAAACGCCAGTGCAGTGCTGGTCGGAAATATTGATGCCGGTCGAAACCGGATTGCGTGCAATGTCGAATTGGTGGATGTCGGAGGAGGCTGGCAGTTATGGGGCCAAACCTTCGACTCGGAAAGTAAAGATCTCTTGGAAATCCAGGAGAGCATTATTCGTCACCTCGTGGCGGCTTTGAAACTGAGATTAACGGGCGTTGAAGAGAAGAAAATCAGTGCGCGCTATACGGAAAATCTTGCTGCCTATCAGGCATATCTCGAAGGCCGTTATCACTGGAGCCGCTATACGCGCGAAGGAATCGAAAAAGCGATTTACCACTTCGGGCATGCGATCAAACTCGATCCAAATTATGCGCTGGCATATGCCGCGACTGTCGATTGTTATCTGCGCCTGACTACCAACTATTTGCCGCCCGAAGAAGATGGGCGAGCAATCGCGAGACTCGCGAATAACGAATCGGATCAAATCGAGCTCCGGTTCGAGTGGGATTGCAGAAGTGTTGAACGTGAGCTGCGTCGCGCCGCTGACCTCAAAGCTGACTATACGTCACCACATCAATGGGACTTCGTCTACAGAATAAGCAAGCAACTTTATGAACAGCCCTTCTCGGAACCGTCCACGGAGATGAACCGAGATTCCTGCCTCGCAACTCAAATGCGTTCGGTCCAGCTCACACCGACCGAAGAAGTTCAAATTTTGTGCTCTGTGGCTCGCGATCAAATCACCATCGGGAATTTTGAAGCGGCCCGGCTGATATTGGCGCGTTGGGCAGTCCCGCGAAAATGGCCCAAGTTAGCGTCATTGAATCCTTATGCGGCAGCTGATCTCCTTTTTACGCTTGGAACTCTCTTCGGATCAGTAGCCGGTACGACGCAGGTAGTGCACGGTCACAAGCAGGCTGAGGCCTTGCTTAACGGTTCAATCGCGCTCTTCGCGCAACTCGGACTTGCGAGTCGTTCAAGTGAAGCTCGCATCGAGCTGGCGCGCTGTTACTACAAGCAAGGGCTTTTCGATCTCGGACGCGAGACCTTGTCGGAAGCTCTTTTTGAATTGCCGGATGATCAGATCGAAATCAAAAGTTTCGGGTTGCTTGTTTGGGGAGCAATCGAAAGGGAATCTGGTCGCTTAAAAGATTCGCTGATCAAATTGCGCCAGGCCGCGAGTCTCGAGGGTACCGGCCCGTTGGCGGCTGGCAGGTGTTACCACGAATTAGCAACGACTTTAAAAGAGCTGGCGAACGCTGATCATGACGAGCAGTACTCGGACGAAGCGGCGATTCATTTTCAGCGAGCAATTTATAGGTTTGAAGCTGTCGGACACCACCGCTATGTAGCGGCGATCGAGAACAACATGGGTTTCCTGTTGTTAAGCCTGGGGCGCTTCAAAGATTCGGAACAGTGTCTCTTGCGAGCGAAGCGATTGTTTGAGTCTTTAGGAGATTGTATTCACGGGGCTCAGACCAACGAGACTCTCGCTCGCCTATATATCGAGACCAAACAATTTCCGCTTGACGAAGAAGCTATCCATCGCGCGGTAAAGACTTTGGAGAAGACGGATGGTGAGGCGTCGTTAGCTGAGTCATTGAGGACGGCTGGCGTCGTGGCGGCGCGGCAACAGCTATACGACGAAGCCAAGAAGAGTTTCGAAGCGGCTTTTCGAGTATCGGAGCGATGTGGTGATCACGAAGGCGCAAGGCGCGCGTTGAGGATGATGTTTGAGGAACTCAATAACGGGCTGGACCCGAAGGAAAGAAATGAAATCTCAGACAAGCTAAATCAGCTCTCTCACTAAGCATATGAACAACAATAATCTTTGTTACGAATTTGGACCATATCAGTTGGATTCGAGCAAGCGGGTCCTTAGTCGCGAGGGTGAAGGCATTCCACTCACACCGAAGGCGACCGAGATTTTGATTGCGCTTGTGAAGCATGCGGGTCAACTGGTTGAGAAAGATGAGCTGCTGAAAGAAGTTTGGCCGGACACGTTTGTCGAAGAAAATAACCTCACGCAGAATATTTTCACCCTCCGCAAAGCTTTGGGGGATGACCGCACTGTTCCAAAGTACATTGAGACTGTTGCTCGTCGTGGGTATCGGTTTTTGGCGACGGTCAGAACCATCACGCATGTCGGGAATGAGGACTCATGGGCTCAAACGCCTGGAGTGATCCGTCAATCACCGGTCGTTGCGGTGCTTCCCTTCATCAACAACACCGGCGACCCCGAGCTCGAATATCTTGCCGACGGCATCACCGGCAATGTGATCAACAACCTCTCCCGCATCACGCAGCTCCGCGTGATGTCACAAAGCACAGTGCTCCGATATAAAAATAAAGACGTGCAACCACAAGAGGCCGGGAAAGAACTTCGGGTTGATGCAGTATTAGTCGGAAAGATCAACGCACGATCCTCGCGTTTAATCGTTAACGTGGAACTCGTCGAAGTGGGGACTGCGTATCAACTGTGGGGCAATAGCTTTGATTCGGAAGGAAAAGATCTGCTTGAAATCCAAGAAAGCATTGCCGAGCAAACTCTAACGACGCTCAAACTAAAGTTAACTGGTGAGGAAGAGCGACAAATTACGGCCCGTTACACAGAGCATGCAGAGGCGTATCAATCGTACCTTGAAGGTCGATACCATTGGAGCAGCTACACAAAAAAAGGCCTTGAGAAAGCTATTAATCATTTCAGGCGCGCCATCGAGCTCGACCCCAACTACTGTTTGGCGTACGTAGCCATAATCGATTGTTATTTGCGCTTGGCGACTAACTACTTGCCAGCCGAGAATGACTTCCGTTTATTAACCGCAAAGGTGAAATTCAATCAAGGTCCTGAAAATACCAGCGCATTGGACCCCGGTGTAAGACTTCGCTTCGAATGGGACTGGAAGTCGGCCGAGCGTGAACTTCGTCGTGCAAACGATCTGGGAACCGATTACCCCGCTCCCTATCAATGGTACGCGGCATGTCGATTTTCGATGGAACTTTTTATAAGTAGGATTGTGAGAGATCAATTCTCCGCCAAAATCCTTGAAGATATTCGTGCGCCACAACTTCATTCCAGAACCTTGAGCCCTATTGAAGAAAGTCAAATCCTTTGCGCTGTGGCGCGTGAACAAATCGAAGTCGGAAATTATGATGCCGGCTGCCTTATACTCCAGAGGCATTGGACGCCGGGAGAGTGGCCCAAACTTGATGGTTTGACTTCACATGCAGCGGCG
>DATEWS010000334.1:0-4804 GCA_035257785.1 Pyrinomonadaceae bacterium | reverse complement strand
AGTTTTACCGGCAAAGTTGAAGAGGTTAATGAAGACAAGTCGACTTTGAAGGTTACGGTGACGATCTTCGGAAGATCCACGCCCGTGGAATTGAATTTCCTCGATGTCGAGAAAGTGACGTTTGCTGAAGAGGAATAGCGTCATAGGACTTATAGGACCTATATTTATTTTGACGACCTAATTGGATTGAAATGGCAAAGAAGATTACAGGTTACATAAAGCTACAGGTTCCGGCGGGCAAGGCTAACCCGGCGCCGCCGATTGGTCCGGCGCTTGGTCAGCACGGCGTGAACATCATGGAGTTCTGCAAGGCTTTCAATGCGAAGACGGCGCAGATGGATCCGGATCTCAAGATTCCCGTGGTGATCACGGTTTTCGCTGATCGCTCGTTTACTTTTGAAACGAAGACGCCGCCTGCGGCTGACTTGCTGAAGAAAGCTTCGGGGATTCCCAAAGGCTCGGGCAAGCCGAACCGGGAAAAAGTGGGCACGATTTCCAAGGCCAAGATCGAAGAGATCGCAAAGACGAAAATGCCGGACTTGAACACTACGAGTCTGGAATCCGCCATTCGGACGATCGAGGGCACGGCCCGCCAGATGGGTTTGACGGTCGAATAGGTCTCAATAGGATCAATAGACCGATACAGGTTCGCTGAGAGGGAGGGATTCGAATCCCGCTTGCACCTCGGAGACTTAAAGAGTGAAGCAGCACGGAAAGAAATATCGCGCCGCGCTCGAGAAGATTGAGCCGGGACGCAAATACAATCTCGAAACAGCAATAGCCAAAATCAAAGAGATCGCTTTCGCGAAGTTCGACGAAACTGTTGAGCTGACGATGTGGCTCGGTGTCGATCCGCGTAAAGCCGATCAACTCGTGCGCGGAACGATTGTTCTACCGCACGGCCTGGGCAAGTCGAAGACAGTCCTCGTGATCGCCCAGGGTGACAAGATTCGCGAAGCGGAAGAAGCGGGCGCCGACATCGTCGGTGGCGAGGACGTGGTAAACAGGATCAAAGGCGGCTGGACCGAATTTGATGCTGTTATCGCCACGCCAGACATGATGCGGCTCGTCGGTGCACTCGGAAAGATACTCGGCCCACGCGGGCTGATGCCGAACCCCAAGACCGGTACCGTCACTTTTGACGTTACGACCGCAATCAAAGAAACCAAGGCCGGTAAAGTCGAATATCGTGTCGACAAAACTGGCGTGATTCACGTCGGCGTCGGCAAAGTTTCATTTGAGCCTGACAAGCTGCGCGACAACACGAAGGCGCTGCTCGATGCTGTCGTAAGAGCCAAACCGGCGACGGCCAAAGGCAAGTACGTTAAGAAAGTTAATCTTGCTGCGACGATGAGTCCGGGTGTGCTGCTGGATGAAGCGTTGTACGCGAAGTAAAGGTGGGAAGCTGAAACAAATGAAATCAAAGGACCAAAAACAGAAAGATCTCGACGCTCTCACCGAGCAGTTCAAGAACGCCAAGTCAGCGATGGTCGTCGGTTTTCAAAAGATGACAGTCGCGAAAGATCAGGAGCTTCGCAACCAGTTGCGCGAGGCGGGCGTCTCTTACGAAGTGGTGAAGAACACTCTGGCGCGACGAGCCGCGGAAGGCACGGCAATCGAAGCCGCATCAGAGCACTTCAAAGGTGTGACCGCGGTAGCGCTGAGCACCGGCGACCCGGTTGGTTTGTCGAAAGCAATTTCGAAGTTTACGAAGGCGAATCCGGACATCTTTACTTTCAAGGCCGGAGTTGTAGAGGGCAAGGTCGTCGCTCTGAATGACGTCGAAGCGATCGCCAGTTTGCCGTCGAAGGAAGAACTGATTTCGAAGGTGATGTTCCTAATCAATTGTCAGGCACAGCGACTGGTGACGGTGATTTCCGCCGTGCCGCGCAACCTGGCAGTCGTTATCAAGCAGATTGGCGAACAGAAAACCGCATAAGGATTTTAGAAGGAGACAAAAGTAATCATGGCAGCAACACGCGAAGACGTTATTGAATTTTTAAAAAGTATGACCCTGCTGGAAGCTTCACAGCTTGTGAAGGATTTGGAAGAAACTTTCGGCGTATCAGCAGCGGCAACCGCAATCGCGGCCCCGACATCGGGACCGGGCGGTGGTGCTGAAGCGGCACCAGCGGCGGAAGAGAAAACTGAGTTTGACGTAATCCTGCAGGCGGTCGGCGGCAACAAGATCAACGTGATCAAGGTTGTTCGTGAGGTGACTGCGCTTGGATTGAAGGAAGCCAAAGACCTGGTCGAAGCAGCCCCCAAAGCAGTGAAGGAAGGCGTTTCGAAGGAAGAGGCGGAGACGATCAAGCAGAAGTTGTCCGATGCGGGCGCGACTGTCGAAGTGAAATAGGTCGTATATAGGTCCTATACGACTTATAGGGCCTATACCAAAAGCTTCTTTCGTGGCTTGACACTTGCATTAATAGTGGCTAAGTTAAGGGAGTATTGAGGCGCTGGCGTTACTCCCAAAAAATTTGAAGGAAACATCCGCCGCTTTGCGTAACAAGCGGTCAGGGCATTGTGCGCTCTGACCGCGCTTTGGCGTCTCTAAATGGGCAATTGAAAAAGGAATCTCACATGTCAGCAAATCTGCTTCAAACTATCAATACAGGGTTAGGGAAACGTACCAGTCAGGCGCCTGAGCGTGAGGACTTCTCCAAAATCGCCACTGCCGTCAGGATACCAAATCTAATTGAGATTCAACGCGAGTCGTATAACCGGTTTCTTCAGATGGATCTGCTGCCGGAAGAACGCGAGGCCACTGGCCTTCAGGCTGTCTTCCAGTCAGTGTTTCCAATCTCCGACTTCCGCGGCACCGCCACTCTCGACTTCGTCGAGTACCAGATCGGTAACTGGCAGTGTAAATGCGGACGTCTCGAAGGTCTTAACTACCTTCGTTCGAACTGTAAAAACTGCGGCGCTACTATAAAGGTCAATCCGCTGGCCGCTGGCGACACGCTCTGCCATCGCTGCGGCACGTTCAACTTCGTTCGCCCGACGCTGTGCGAAAACTGCGGCGAACCCGTCGGCCTGAAACATAAACACGATCAGCAGGAGTGCCAGGAACGCGGCATGAGCTACAGCGTTCCCCTCAAGGTAAAGATCCGGCTCACTGTTTTCGACAAGGATCCGGACACTGAAGTGCTGTCGATCCGCGACATCAAGGAAGAGGAAGTCTTTTTTGGTGAAATCCCGCTGATGACTGACAACGGCACGTTCATCATCAACGGCACTGAGCGCGTCATCGTTTCGCAGTTGCATCGAAGCCCAGGAGTCTTCTTTAAACGCGGCGCGATCTACGTCGCGAAGATCATTCCGTATCGCGGTTCGTGGGTCGAGTTTGAATACGACCAGAAGAACCTCCTCTACGTGCGCGTCGGTAAGCGCAAGTTTCTGGCGTCGATCTTCCTGCGCGCGCTCGGACTGTGGTTCAACCAGAAAGTCGATTTCAAGGGCCTGCGCACGGATTCGCAGCTCGAAGAAGGCGTGAAGAATGCCTCGTTCACTGACGAGGACATGATCAAAGCCGTCTACATCACCGACGAGATCCGGCTACAGGAGGGTCGCTTGAAAGTTCAGGTGCCTGAACACGGCCCGACAAATCTCGTGGGGATGAAGGTTGATCACGACATCAAAGGCAAAGGTCCCGATCCGATTGTTCGCGGTGGCAAGAAGGTCGCCGCTTCGGCACTCGAAGCGCTGCGCAAGGCCGGCATCACTGAAGTCGAAGTCGACTCATCGCAACTCGAAGCCGCTTTCGCTGTTTCCGACATCGTCAACACCGAGAGTGGCGAGATCATCCTCGAAGCCAACAACGAGATCACGCCCGCGAAACTTCAGGAGATCGTGGAAGCCGGTATCACCAGCTTCTCAGTCTTCTTCCCCGAGCGCGATGACGTTGGGCCAGTGCTGTCGTTGACGTTGAAGAAAGACGTCATCACGAAGCCAGTCGATGCGTTGCTCGAGATTTATCGCAAGATGCGTCCGGGTGACCCGCCGACAGTTCAGACTGCATACAGACTGCTGGAAGCGATGTTCTTCGATCCGCGGAAGTTTGACTTCTCGCGCGTCGGACGCCTGAAGTTCAACATCAAAATGGGCAAGCCGGAGCGCGAGCGTATCGACGATCCGCTTCTCGCCGCGCGGGACTTTTACGAAGTCGTCAGCTACGTGCTGAAAATGCGTAAGAACCCGTCGGAGTACCAGGCTGATGACATCGATCACCTCGGCAATCGACGCGTGCGCGCGGTCGGTGAGTTGCTGGAAAACCAGTTCCGCATCGGTCTCGAGCGCATGGAGCGTGCGATCAAGGAGAAGATGTCGATTCACCAGGAAATGCAGACGACGATGCCGCGCGATCTCATCAACGCCAAGCCGGTGACGGCGGCGGTGCGTGAGTTCTTCGGCTCGAGCCAGTTGTCGCAGTTCATGGACCAGACGAATCCGCTCTCCGAGATCACGCACAAGCGCCGTTTGTCGGCGCTTGGACCAGGTGGTCTATCGCGTGAGCGCGCCGGGTTCGAAGTGCGCGACGTACACCCGACACACTACGGTCGCATTTGTCCGATTGAGACGCCTGAAGGTCCGAACATCGGACTGATCTCGAGTCTCTCGTGCTTTGCACGCATCAACGAGTTTGGCTTCATCGAAGCTCCGTATCGCAAAGTCATCGACGGGCGCGTGGTTGAATACGTGCGCGTCATCAATGGTGGCGACACGAAGCTCAAGCCCGGCGATCACATTCCGCTCGAAGATCTGGAGAAGGCAAACAAGAAACTGACAGGTGAAGAGGCTCGCA
>DATEWS010000333.1:0-2342 GCA_035257785.1 Pyrinomonadaceae bacterium | reverse complement strand
GACTCGCTCCTGCGCCACCGTTAATGCGGTCTCGTGCTCCGCGCGGCGCGGCAGGTTCAACTCGCGTGCGATCTGTTCGAAGTCACCCGCAGAGAACGCGGGACCTCGCTCCATCAAGGCCTCATGAACTTGCCAGAAACTTCCGGTAGTTTCTGCGGCATACTCGGCCAGCTCCGCGGCGCGGATAGCGTCCTCGCTGTCACCCATGGGCAGATGACGAAACACATAACGCATCCGCTCGCCGAACCTGTTTCGGAGGCCTTCAATCACCTCATGAACGGCGTGACAAGGACCGCAGGAGTAGCTGCCGTACTCGACGAGCGTTAGCTCGGCGTCTGCTGGCCCCAGAACGTGGTCATGATCCACGTTAACCGGAGGATCAAGCTTGTCGAGTCTCATATCCGCGCGATTTTAACCGCAGATTAACGCGGATTCACGCAGATCTGCGTTCATCCGCGTGAATCCGCGGCTGAAATGCAGCTATAACGACTTCAAGTATTCAACCAGGTCGTTCTTCTCGTGCTCTGTCAAACCAAGCCTCTTAAAGCTGTCGTAGTGGTTGACGACATCCAGCAGAGTGGCAAAACGGCCGTCGTGGTAAAAGCCACGCTTCATGTGTGAGAACAGTCCGCGCAAAGGCGTCGTGCGATATGAGTTGTCGGGCGCGCGATTCGCGTGAAAGTCGTCAACGCCAATCTCTTCAGCCTTGTGCGTGTTCCAGCCCGGTTCAGTAAACAGCGGCGGTACGTGACACTGCGCACAAGTTGCCTTGCCGTTGAAAATTGCTTGTCCACGATTAGCGGCTGCGCGATCAAAACTGCCTTCGGGTGGCTTAGGCGCCGGGATCGCCAGTTGATAAAACTGAAGCGCACCCAGTTTGGCAGTCACCATGTCGACTTCGCTACGTTTGTTTCCGAAACCCGCGCGCGCAGCAACCGGATACTTTAACGGGTCATTGAGACGCGCATCGTAGAAAGTTCCCTGCCCTTGCAACTCCAGGTTCGCGACATATGCGTTCCAGTAGGTCACTCCACCCCAGCCGCCACCCCATGTGTGCAGGTTGACGCCAGCTTGTCCGAATGCCGGCGGTATGAGTACCGCGGCAGTCTTTCCGTCAGGACGAAACGCCTTGCCATCAAGATTCAACTCCGCGTCAAACTTTCCCGGTCCCCAACTGGCAAGAACAGTTTTAACTGTGGCTTCGTCGACTCCCAGCAAGCTGGTAATTGCGCTCAGATCGGGAGCAAGTGAAACAATAGCGCCGACGTTCAGGTCCTGGTTGGACCAACCGTCAAGGCGACGTCCAATGCCTGGCGCAAACGTGTCGTCAACAGTCGAGTGACAAACGGCGCATGTGAGACCCACTGATTTAAGGCTGCCATTGGGATTGAACGTTCCTTTCACTCCCAGCACGGAGTCAAGCTTAATAAGCGCCAGCGTAGTGGCCGGATCGTCGAGATCCACCTTCCCTTGCTTGATCTGATTGACCAATGTCTGAGGCAGTGCCTCGACATCCACCTTCAATCCAACCGCCAGCGCGGTTTTTGGGCTAACTCCCGGACCGACACCACCGAACTTGCTGCCCTGAATGGCCTGATGAAGCTTGAGCTTGTCTGACCAATAAGCTTCATCACCAAACGTGTCGTAGCGAAAGATTTGCCTTCCCTGCTCCATCATCTGTTTAGAGTTTTCGCTTATCTGCTGATCGAATCCCTGGCTTTCTTTATCTGGGCGCTGCGCACGACTTCGATCAGCAAGGTACCCAAGCGCGACGGTGAGGCCCAAAGCCACAACCAAAATCTTGATAAGCGTGGTTTTGGAGTATCGCAATTGGACTCCTCCCATTTTTTGCGGTGCTTCTGCCGCAGGATCGATACTGTGATTTTTTCTTTCTGACATAACGAACTCCTTACTGATAGCTCGACGTGATGGTGGAAAGACGCCGGCGGCACCTTTGGTCCATTCATTCTTTGAATTGTCGTTTTTAACTTCTACGAAATACTGCTCTGAACGCAGGCGTACTATGTAGGAAAACTGAATGAGGGGATGTCAGCCAACGGACGTAATTGTAAAAAAACTTTGCAGGCCGACGAAGAGAAGTGTGCTTATGTGTCTCCGAAGATCTGTTAACGACTTGATCCGGATCCACCCACGGCCCAGCTCGATAAAGCCACGTCGCATGAGATCGTTGAGGATGGAAGTGGTAGTTTGACGCGAGGCGCCGATCAGAGACGCCACATCATGATGCATGAGCGGAATCAAAGACTGGTGTCCTCCGCCCGCCGGCAGTGCATACGCCGAAAGCTCATGCAGCAAGTCGCACACGCGCGCCGGAACCTCTT
>DATEWS010000332.1:0-3461 GCA_035257785.1 Pyrinomonadaceae bacterium | reverse complement strand
GTGCGTTTGAGAACGGTGACGAGTTGCTGCGGAGCGCCGAGCAGATCGCAGATGCGCATGTCGTCGCGAATCCCCTCGATCAATCCGAACGAGAGCGCCGGACGTTCTTCAAGCCGGCACGCGAGTGCGGTAACTGTGTTGGTCTCGACTTCGTCACTGCCGCCATGCAAACCGGCAACAAGGAAACTGGCGCGACCGCCATTGTTCTCGCGCAGCCACTGAGCCGCGCGAACGGCGTCGTCAGGCGTCGGCACAACGATGGACTGCAACGAAGATCCGAGCACGCCTTCAACCGCACGTTCCCACTTCGCGTCAACATTCAGCGCGTCGGCAAGCGTCCCGATGAAATGAAAATCACGCGGCGTTTCAGTAGACGAAAAGATGAGCTGCACGGCCGGTGAGTAGTAGGCGCGGCGCTGGTCCAACTCCTTCAAGCTCTCGAGCCGATGACTGGCGCGTGAATGTTCATCGCGCACGCGCGTCAACTCTGCTTCAGTGTCGCTGACGGCTTCGTGACCACGGACCACCGCATCCACTGCTGTTTCGCGTTCCGCTTGAAGTTTTGCGACCCGGCCGCGTGCATCGCCGAGTTCACGTGCGAACCGCTCAGCTTCCAGTGTTCTCTCGGCGTGCTGGCTCGCGGCGCGATCGCCTTCACGCGCAAGACCTTCAGCCTGTTGCGACAAACGTTCGAGCGTATGTTCGAGCTGTCGCGCAATCTCGCGCACTCTTTCCGCGATCGCTGTCTGCGAGAGGAGTTCAGCACGAGCGCTTTCGATCTCGATCTCCGCGGCGTTCGCGTTCGCAAGCTTTTCGGCGTATGAATCTTCAGCAGTGCGCAATACCAGCGCGCTTTGATCGGCTTCTTCGCGCAGCTTTGCGTCTTCCTGTTGCAAACGACGACATTCGGATTCGATTAACACGAGCCGCGAGGTCAATGCTTCGATCTCGGCAGTGACTTCGCCTTTACGCTTCTCGATCTCGCTCAACTGCTCCTGCTGGTAGACGCACTCACGCGCTTGTCGATCGCGTCGCAGCACCGCTTCGGCAGCGGCGGCGCGGGCGTTGGTCAGTTCATCTTCGAAATTGCGCGCTTCCTGGGTGGCTGCGCGCGCCGCTTCTTCTCGTTTGCTCAGATCGTCAGCGATGCCGAGTTCGAGTTCAGTGATCTCTGACAGCTTTATATTTGTCTCTTCGAGGACGGTTGCGAGCTTGCGATCTTCGGCTACGTAAACGTGACGCAACAATTCGCGCAGCTCTTCGCGCAACACGCCGTAGCGACGTGCCTTCGCGGCTTGCCGGCGCAGGCTGTTTACCTGTCGATCTATCTCCGCAACGATGTCTGAAATTCGCGAGAGGTTCGAACGGGCTGATTCAAGACGCGCTTCAGTTGCTCGCTGACGCACGCGAAACTTCGTAATGCCGGCCGCCTCTTCAATGATCGTGCGACGGTCCATCGGCTTAGCGGAAAGGATCTGTCCGATGCGACCCTGCTCGATGATCGCGTAGTGACCGCCGGCCAAACCTGTTCCGGAAAACAGATCCTGGATGTCACGCAAACGACAAATCTTGCCGTTGAGCAGATACTCGCTCTCGCCGGATCGATATAAACGGCGCGTGACTGAAACCGCTTCGCCGGGTGCGAACTCGAGTGCGAGATTACGACGGCGCCAGTGCCGCTTGTGCGTAATCTTCGGTGTCGCGGTGGCTATTTCGGAAGGCTCAGTTTCAGTGGCAGTGACTTCGACAACAGTTTCTTCTGGTTGAGTTGTTTCCTGCGGGAGAATCTCGTCGAGATTGACGATCCGATCGTCGATTCGTTCGAGGGTGGAATCGATGTCTTCGATGTCAGGCTCCGACTCCAGCACCTCGTCGCGCACCATGTGCATGACGACTTCCGCCATACCGCTCGGTGGGCGGTTGCGCGCGCCCTGGAAGATGACATCCTTCATCTCGCCGCCGCGCAGGTGCTTAACGCGCTGCTCGCCGAGCACCCACGCGATGGCGTCGGCAACGTTGCTCTTGCCGCAGCCGTTGGGGCCAACGATGGCGGTGATTCCGTCTCCAGTGAAGATTATTTCGGTGTAGTCGGCGAACGATTTGAAGCCGGTGATTTCCAGGCGTTGGAGTTTGAACATTCGCTAAACAGTTCTTGTTTGAGCCAGCCTCGGAGGCTTTCGTACGGGTGAGCCACTATAAGTTGGAGTTGCTTAGAATGTCAACCACAACTTAAAGTGAGGGTTGGTTAAGTGAAGTCAGAACCGAAGTTAAGCAGGCGGATGCGTTTTCTCACGCGCTGCGCAACGACGCAGAGAAAGCACTGAGCAGTTTTCGTTGCGTCGTTGCGCGGCGGCGTGAGAAATCCGGTTACTGATTCTGGATCGATGGAGGATTTTGCTGCGGTAACACTCCCGGGCGCCGGACGTACAGCAACAGATTCACCCCCGGTCGCAGCTGAAAGCTCCCGCCCGGAGACGTCGACTCAACCTGCCGATAGAGCTCACCAAAATTGCTCTCGACCTCTGGTCTTTGGTTCTCGTTCGCAATGATGATCGGCTCGGTAGTCGCAGCCATCCGCCCGTAATAACCGACCCGCGTGAAATTCCGGAAATACCACGGCAACGGCCAGTAGTCAGGACTGATAATCGATATCCCTGTCGTAGGTCCACTGTTTTCCTTCGCGATTTGCTCTACCTGCTTAACCAGATCGAGCATCTGTCGCGTCGTGTGGGCGTAGACGTAAACGTACTTTGAATCGTCATTGTCGTAGTTGATGAAGTTCAAATCGATCGACTGGTAAGTCGCGACGCCGATTGCTATCAAAAAGACGACGGAGACAAGTCGTAACTGCCCGCGGTCCATCTCGTAGATCCACTGGATCGCGTAACCCGCGATGAGCGCCAACGGCACCACGAAATTCAGCATCAGCCACGGCGTCTTGTAAGGAATCAATGAATACGCAGCTATCAATCCGAACGCCCACAACGCGCAAAATAGTGCGAGCGAGTTCCGCGGTTTCAAAACGACGATCGCCGCTCCCAACGCGCCAAGAAAGAGCAGCGGTGCTTCAATTCGCACCATCCATGTGAGATACATCAGCGCCGGATGCACGTGTGCTTGTCGTCCCGTCCTGGTCCAAACTGCAAACGTTTGCAGCGAATCGTTGATGCCTTTCGCGTTTGTGAAAAACGACGAATAGAAGAGGAGATAAAGGACCAGAAAAGCTGCTACTGCCAGTCCGAGCGGAAAGATAAGGTTTGAAGTGCCACCCAGTTCTTCGATGAAGCCGCTGAAACCTCCCGTTTCCCTGCCTCGGCGGGCACTTGATTGCCGCATGACTTTGCGATCGAAACGTACGTAAACCAGCGTCAACGCGAGCGCAATGATCAAAACGCCCGCGGAGATCATTGCCGTCTCTTTCGTCGCAAACAGCAACGCCGCCGAAGCGGCTGCTGGTACTA
>DATEWS010000331.1:0-4927 GCA_035257785.1 Pyrinomonadaceae bacterium | reverse complement strand
CTCGGCGTCGCGTTGTCAGCATATGCAGCCGCCGAAGCAGTACACGGCAGCGGTTTTCTCTCCGCGTTCGCGGCCGGGATAACTATCGCCGCGCTCGACGTTGAACTCTGCGACTGCTTCATCGAATACGGTGGCGTCACTGCGGAGATGCTGCTGCTTTTCACGTTTGTGATCTTCGGCAGCTCTTTGATCTGGACTGGTTTCTGCGGACTTGATACGCGCACAGTGATCTTTGCCGCTTTCGCTATTTTGATCCGAGTGCCTGTTTATCTCATTTCAATGATCGGTTCGGATGTAGATAAGCACGGCCGTTTGCTAATCGCGTGGTTTGGACCAAGCGGGCTCAGTTCTCTGTTGCTGATATTGTTGCCGGTCTTTGCAGGTGTTCCCGGCAGCGATCAACTATTCCGCATCTGCGCGCTCATCGTTTTGATTTCGGTAGTTGTTCACGGTTCAACGCCGATGTTGTTTGCGCGACTGCTTGGACAACACGAGCCGGAAGCGCCGCCCAAGCCCGAGGCTCCAAACGAACCCAGACCATTGCCGGTTCTCGAACTCGTGCAACCGACAGGCACGCAAAGCATCACGCTCGAAGAATTGGACCAACTACAAAAATCCGGAGAACAGGTGATCCTTCTCGACGTGCGCACCGAACGGAGCCGCGACACGAGCGACTCGCAAGCCGAGGGATCGATTCGCATGCCGCCGGAGAATGTCGTCATGCAAGCTCGGGAGCTCGCGCTGCCGAAGGAGGCATGGCTCATCGCCTACTGCGCTTGACCAAACGAAGCGACCAGCGCCCGGGTGGCGCAGGAACTTCGACAAGCCGGATGGACGAAAGCACGAGCACTCATCGGTGGTTGGGATGCGTGGCAGAATGCTAATCGCCCGGTCGTTCCGAAAGCTGCGTGAATGAAAAAGCTCACCGCATTATTGCTACTTGTGATCATGACTTCCCAACTCGTCTCTTCTGCAAACATGCAAAACAGACCGCGCGCGCGTGAGCTCGGCATCACCGTGGGCGTGCTCCCGACCGGCACACTCAATGCCATCACGGACGTTGACGGCGTGCTCGTCGGTCACACGACAATCGTTCGTGGCGACAACATCCGCACCGGTGTCACCGCGATTCTTCCGCACGGCGGAAACGTGTTTCGCGAGAAAGTGCCGGGCGCAGTTTTTGTCGGCAACGGCTTCGGCAAGCTGGCCGGTTCAACGCAGGTAAACGAACTGGGCGAGATCGAAACGCCGATACTCTTAACGTCAACTCTCAGCGTCCCGCGCGTCGCCGACTTTCTGCTCGACTACATGCTTTCCCTGCCGGGAAACGAAGACGTCCAGTCGATCAACCCGCTTGTTGCCGAGACAAACGATGGTTATCTCAACGACATTCGCGGGCGTCACATCACGCGCGAAGACGTGGTCGCGGCGATCAAAGGTGCAAAAAGCGGTGCAGTCGCGGAAGGCTGCGTGGGCGCCGGAACCGGAACGGTAGCCTTCGGCTTCAAAGGCGGTATTGGCACGTCGTCGCGCAAGCTCCCGCCGCGTTTGGGCGGTTACACCGTCGGGGTTTTGGTCCAGACCAACTTCGGCGGCATCTTGTCGATCAACGGCGCACCGGTCGGACGCGAGTTGGGCCGCTATTACTTAAAGGACGAACTCGCCACACGACCCAGCACTCCCGATGGCTCAGTCATCATCGTGATTGCAACTGACGCGCCCATGGATGCCCGAAACCTGAACCGCATGGCAGCGCGCGCGATGATGGGCCTTGCCAGGACCGGCGCCGCGGCCAGCAACGGCAGCGGTGATTACGCCATCGCCTTCTGTACGTCAGCGGACGTGCGGATTAGACCGCTCAGTCAAAGCGAACGAAACGCGGCACGCAATCAGAAAACACTTGCAAACGACAATATGTCGCCACTCTTCCTCGCCGTTATCGAAGCCACCGAGGAAGCCATCTACAACTCACTCTTCAAGGCCACAACCACGACGGGAAGAGGTCATACGGTGGAAGCATTGCCATTGGACCGTACAGCCGAGATTCTCCGCCAGCATGGTCTAATTTCGCCTTCTCGCTAGCTCGCACTATCACGACAAGTTCACGGTGGTCTAACCTTTTCATATTGAAAAGAAAACTGTTTGACACTCAGTTAGTCGCTGCATAGAATCCGTATCGAAACCCCCAATACATTTCAAACTCATCTTGAAGGGAGTTAACGATGGCTACCAGACTCAATGTTCGTGTCAACAGAAAACGACCGGAGTCGATGACACGTCAGATTCGCGAACAACTAAATGATTTGATCGAAGCGGGGGAGTTGGCTGTGGGGACCTTACTACCCAGCGAACGTGAACTTGCAAACTCGCTGAAAGTCGCACGCAACGTCGTTCGCGGAGCTTACGAACAGCTCATGGACGCTGGACAGTTAAGGAGCGAAGGTCGCAAGGGTCGATCGGTCAGCTCTAGTCGAGGAGGCAGTAAGAAAAAATCGAGCGGCAGCAAGGCTTCAAAGAGCAAATCGCGCAAGAAGTAATTGCCCTTTTCGTTCAAACCGATTTCCGCTTTTTGGACCACGCCTGGAATCTTACTCACTGGCAATCGTGGTTTCTTTACCGAGCGCGATGATCTCGTCCCGTATCGCGTTTCGCTCCGCCAATAGTCTGACGAAAAAGCGTCGTCTGACGAGAAAAAACATCAAGACACGCACACCGGCGATCGACTTATCGAGCTCCTCGAAGAAGACGACGCCCGTGTAACCTGAAAACGGAATCGCCACGAGCGCGAGACCCGCGACGATCCAGCCAAAATAGAGATAACCAAGCACAGCGAAGACGATCCACGTAAGTGGAAACAAGAGCATCGCCGAGATGATCTTGACTGTTGAGATCACGTCGTCCGAATCACGCGAGATTTGCTTCGAGAGATAGCCGCCGAGTTTGTAGGCAGGATAATGGGTGAGCGTACCTATGACCGCTGGTCCAAGCATCAGGAGGAATAAGATCGAGCGGCGCACGATAGTTGTAAACACCTTTGCCGTTGACTTGGGCGGTGACAACTCATCCGGATCGACGCCGGCCTGGTTCAACTCTTCTTCGAACCGGATCATTCTCAATTCCAGACGTCGCAGTCGCTCGGGTTGCTGTTCCTGCACGCCGGAGTAGGCTTTGATGAACCGTTGTTGCAATCGCAACTCGCTTTTCAAACTCTCGTTGCCGCCGTCGTCAATGGCGGACGAGAAGATTCGTTCGGCGCGCGCTGTCATCTGTAACTCCTCTTCGTGTTTCGCATCGAGGATCACTTCGCGCAGAGCTCTTTCGATGCGGTCTGACAAGCGACGTACGGCGTCGCGCGGTGGCGTGCCGTCGGGTTCGAGTTTTACCGGTTCTACTTCAATTGGATTGCCGAAATAGAGTAATGCGTCGCTGCGAAAACTCGTCTTTGACGTGTAGTAGAGTCCGGCAGGAACGATCTTCAAATTCGCTACTTCGCCCGTTGAAACCGCAGCGAGCGAGATACGCGCGGCGCCTGTCTTGATCGGTCGCAATCCGGGTTCATCATGCGAAACCCCTTCAGGGCAAATGCCGATCGTGCCGCCGCGTGCGAGGAGTTTTCGTGCGGCGATAAATGTTTCCTGGTTCTTTGTGACATCTTCGCCTTCGTCCTGGCGCCGGTAAACCGGTAGCGAATCGAGTTCCTTAACGAGATAGCCGATTACTGGATAGCGAAACAGCGGCGCCTTCGCGAGGAAAGACACTTCTCGCGGCGCGAGACATAGCAGGAAAACCGGATCGACGAGCGCGTTGGGATGATTGAGTACGAAGATGACGGGCTCTTCGCGAGGCACGTGTTCGACACCCGTGACTTCGATGCGCCGAAAGTAGATCCTGAGCGCAAACCTCAAGAGAGCGACAATGACGCGTCGAATCATCTGCGTTTATGCGCGAAAATCCGCGGCTAATATGCCATAATACCGATGCTTTCCCACTTGAACCAAAATTCATTTGCTTGAGGAAGATCCATGAAGCGTGTTCTTAGCATCGTTGCCGTCCTTTTTATTGGTCTGTGCTCGTTCGTCGCGGCGCAAAACCGGACCTATACCATCGAAGATTTGCTGAAAGTACGACGTGTCGGAGATCCACAGGTCTCGCCGAACGGCAAACGAGTCGCCTTCACTGTTGGCGACGTCAATTTCGACGGCAACCGCGTCGTCAATCAGATCTACGTCACGTCAATCGACGGTGGTGACATGAAGCAGTTGACCTCCGGCGATCGCTCGTCGAGCGCGCCGCGCTGGTCTCCGGACGGAAAAAAGATTGCTTTCACCACCGGCGGCCAGGTCTGGGTGATGGATGACGACGGCGACAAAAAAGAACAAGTGACAAAGATCTCGACGGGCGCCGCAGCGCCGATATGGTCGCCTGACGGCAAATGGATCGCGTTCACGTCAGACGTCTATCCTGACTGCAACAACGATGAGTGTAACAAGAAGCGCGACGAACAAGCGGAAAGCAGCAAGGTCAAGGCTCACATCATCACGCGACTACTTTACAAGCACTGGGATGAATGGCGCGACGTCAAACGCACGCACGTGTTCGTTGTCTCCAGCAAAGGCGGAACGGCGCGCGATCTCACGAGTGGTGATTTCGACTCGCCACCGTATGCCGCAGCATCGGGTGTTGATTACGCCTTCTCGCCGGACTCGACTGAGATCGCATACTTGCGCAATCCGGATAAAGTCGAAGCCATTTCAACCAACAGCGACATCTTCGTGATGCCATTGTCCGGTGGCCTGGCAAAGAATATCACTGTACGCAACCACGGCTACGATGCTGGTCCAGTCTACACTCGCGACGGCAAGTTCATCCTGTATCGCTCACAGGCGACGCCAGGCTTCGAAGCAGATCGCTGGCGCTTGATGGCTTA
>DATEWS010000330.1:0-4113 GCA_035257785.1 Pyrinomonadaceae bacterium | reverse complement strand
CACAAACAAATTGGGCCGCAAAAAAGGCACAAAAAGCACAAAAAGGACATTGATGAACCAGGCTAGTTGAAATAGAACAAGTCAGGAAGAGGGGCTTGCCCCCGCTGCTACGAGTTCACAGAGCGGGGGCAAGCCCCTCTTCCTGACTTGTTCATCACTCGCCGAGTTGTTCCATTGCTTCTTCCTGTTCCTGAGCTTTCTGCGCGAGCATCAGGTGATCGCGCATCGCGTTGCGCGCGGCTTCCGGATCGCGATCGCGAATGGCACGATAGATCGACCGGTGCATCTCAGCCGACTCCTTCAGATCGCGCGCGCGCCTCACGGTCTTGCTGCGCACTTCAAACAGGATCGTCGCGACCATGTTCATCAACGCCGTGAGAATTCTGTTGCCTGACGCCGCCGCGACCGTCTGATGAAACCGCATGTCGTGGACCAGGAACTGTTCCGGCTCGTCGAGTGAAGCAAACATGCCGGTGATCTCTTCCGACATCTCCGCCATCTGTTCACCGGTCGCGCGTTCCGCCGCGAGCGCCGCGATCGCCATCTCCAAAGATCGTCGCGCTTCAAACATCTCAGCCGGCGTGAACCGCTGCAACGAAGCCATCAATCGCAATGCATTGCTGTCGAGCGCGGGCGGACCTTCGGCTTCGACGACGAAAGTGCCGGCGCCTCGACGTGGCTGCAACACGCCGACCGCCGCAAGCGAACTAATACCTGCGCGCAACGTCGGCCGGCTGACGCCGAGTCGCTTTGCCAGATCCCTTTCGGGCGGCAGTCGATCGCCCGGACGCAACTCACCGCGATGGATCATTTCGCGAAGCTGCGACACTACTTCCTGGAAAGTTGTCCCGCGTCGCTCCGCGTCGATGGCTTTGAAGATGTTGGCGTTTGCTTCGCTCATTGCGTAGTGCTTGATAGCTTACTCTTTTTCTGTCCCTTTGCGGCAGTCTCCATTTCGGTTGCGGCGAGCAGCAGCGCGCCGATGCCTTTCGGATCGTTAGTCACAACTTTCTCGCTCAGATAGTACTCATAACTTCCATCGCGATAAGGATTGCCGCCGAGACCTGCGACACTGACCGTTCCCTCGAGATTCACCTGGCCACTCGCGTCAGTCTTAACAAATTCTTTCAGGATTCCTCTATAACCTTTTTGCGCAATTTGCTGGTACGAAGCCGGCAGATACCCATTGCGCGCGCCCTTGGCCAACGCGTAGACAAACATGCACGCCGCCGACGCCTCGTGATAGTTTCCTTTCTCGCCGCCTTTATCGAGCACCTGGTACCAGAGTCCCGAGCCGCGTTCCTGATATTTGGCGACTGCTTGGGCGAGGCGATTGAGGATCGCGATCAGCTCGGCGCGTTGCGGATGTTGGCGTGGAATGTAATCGAGCGTGTCGACGAGTGCCATGGCGTACCAGCCTATCGCGCGGCCCCAGAAGTTTGGTGAGCGGCCGGTTTCCGGATTGGACCAGCGTTGTTTACGCGACTCATCCCAGCCGTGATAGAGCAATCCGGTCTTGTCGTCGCGAGCGTGTCGTTCCATGAGAATGAACTGCTTCCCGATGTCGTCGAACGCAGCGTCTTCGTGAAACGTAGCGGCGTACTCGGCGAAGAATGGTTCACCCATGTAGAGACCGTCGAGCCACATCTGTGACGGGTAGATCTTCTTATGCCAGAAACCGCCTTCAGACGTGCGCGGGTGTGTTTTCAATTGTTCGCGCAGAGTGGCGGCAGCCTTACGATATTTTTCCTGGCCCGTGACTTTGTAAAGAAAGAGCAGGTTGCGGCCGGGAAGAATGTTGTCGATGTTGTAATCGTCGAGCGAATAAGTGCGGATGGAGCCGTCGTCAGCGACGAAGTGGTCCATGTGGCGTTGAATGAAGTCGAGATACTGTTTATCGCGTGTGTTACGCCAGACTTGTTCGATGCCTTTGAGTACGAGTCCGTGATCGTAAGTCCACTTAGATGGATAACCGCCGGAGTCACGCCAAAGCGCGGTCATCGCGGTCTTCGCGACCCGTTCCGAAATCGGTTTGGTCTGCGCGACGGTGGGGGAAGTCAAAGCGAGAGTAAATAAAACCAAGGACATTCCTCTCGCGGCGGCGCGACGACGCAACGAAAGGCCGTGGCGTTGCGCTTTTGCGCCGCTGCGAGAGAAAATTTTTATTGAATCAAACGCCATTGACGACTATTCCGTTGATCTTCACGTTTTTCATCCGCACGTCTTTAACGTTCTTCACGATGTTTCCTTCGCTTACGTTATCAAACGTGCAGTTCGTCAGTCGCAGGTCGATGACGGGCGCGGAGGCTAAACCCTGAACGTCGAGCGCGTGTTTACTCTTTGCACTACGCAGTCCCTCAACGGTGTAATCGCGTACGACCGGAGTGAAGGAGCCCTTCGCGCCCTCTTCGTAATTGAAGTCGATCGTGATCACCGCATGCGCAACCTGGCCGACTTCGAGATTGCGAAAGTGCAGGTGCTCGAGCAATCCGCCGCGCATTGCATTGTTTTTGACGCGCAACGCGTGGTCCAGATTCTGACTGTCGAGTTTGCAGTTCTCCGCAAACAGGTTCCTCACGCCGCCGGAGATCTCGCTGCCGACTGTAATGCCGCCGTGTCCATCTTTCATGCGACAGCCCTGCACGATGATGTTTTCGGTTGGCGCGTTGAGACGACGCCCGTCAGCGTTGCGTCCTGATTTGATGGCGATGCAGTCGTCGCCGGTATCGAAGTCACAGTCTTTGATCAAAACGTCGGTGCACGATTCGGGATCGCAACCGTCGTTGTTTGGACCATGACTGCTGATGCTGACGTTCTGAACGATCACGTTGCGGCAAAGCACCGGATGAATCTCCCACATCGGCGAGTTCCTGATCGTGACGCCTTCGATCAGGACGTTCTGGCAGCGATAAGGTTGGATAAATTGTGGGCGTAGGTAATGACCGTCCCCGAAGACACGTTCGCGCACGGGCACGCTCTTTTCGGCCATCTCAAACAATGCGTTGCGATCGGAACGACCCTGGCTCTTCCACGGCCACCAGTGTTCGTTATCGCTCTGGCCGTCCAGGGTGCCCTTGCCGGTGATCGCGATGTTCTGTTGGCCAAAGGCGTAGATGAAGGGTGAGTAGTTGAACAACTCAACACCTTCCCAACGTGAGAACACAGCAGGCAGATAGTCTTTCGGGTTCTGGCTGAACTTGATGGTGGCGCCGTCCGATACTTCGACGTTGACGTTATTTTTCAGGTGAATTGGACCGGTAAGATACGTGCCGGGCGGGACGACGACCTTGCCGCCACCAGCTTGCGCGCACTCGTCGATGGCACGACGGAAAGTGGCAGTGCAATCGGTGCGATCGTCTGCTTTGAGATAGAACGTGCGATTCGGAAAACGTGGCGGTTTGATGCGATTGAGAATTGACGGCATCACCGTCTGCCACGGATCGTCTATGGCGAAGAGTAGCCGCGGCGTAGCGGCCACGAGCACCAGGCTTTTGATGAATTCGCGACGTGTTGTCATATCGTAGAAATTATTTCACGCCAGGGCACAAAGGTTACGCAAAGGCGCAAAGCGCTCCGCGTAGCTAAGATTTTTTTGTGCCTTTGCGTAACCTTTGTGCCTTTGCGTGAAACTTCTTCCAAATTGGATAGTCTTTCTGCAACAGCTTCGCAGGCTCGTCGACGTACCAGTTGTAACCCGTGCGTCGCTCGTGTTCGATCTGCGCCACATCGTATTTCACCACTCCATCGCGACCAACGAAGATCGGCCGGTTAGTTCCCAATTCATAAAATCGCGCCCAGATTGGACCAGCCGTCGAATCTTTTACCACTACTCGATCAGACTCGTTTTCGATCCACTTGATGCCTCGCAACTGCGTTTGCTCGAACCACGCTATCGCCGACTCAATCGCCTCAACCACCGCCGCTGACGGATGCTCGATCGACATCAGAAACCGCACGATACCAACGCTTTCACCACCACTCAACGAGATCACTTCAAACTTCCTTGCCGGCGCGGGCGCGAGCGTGACTTCATCGTGCTGCGCACACCACACAGTGCGCTTGCCATTCACGATCACCTGCGTTTTGAGAATGCACTCGATCCCTTTTTCAACC
>DATEWS010000329.1:0-5238 GCA_035257785.1 Pyrinomonadaceae bacterium | reverse complement strand
CCGCCGTAAGATCCAATCTCAGTGCCTTCTCTTCTTCAACGACTGCGCTCAGTGGTCCAATAATCATGAACGCCGTGCCACGCAGCAATGCGAACGGGCTGACAGTGCCTGCATTGTTTGCAGTGAAACCGCAGTTCTTCGAAAACGGCACCACCACCATCTCCGTCACATTCACCGTAACAGCGCCATAATGCGATTACGGCACGTCACATTCTCCCTTCCACTAGCACTGCTTCTCCTCGCTTTTGCCCAGTCAACATTTGCGCAGGCGCTGGATATAAGCAGCGGCGGTCTACCGACCATCACTGGGGCGGTCGGCGGCTCCGTCACTGGCAATTCGAATGTGACAAACGATCTGGTAGTGACCATTAATTTCGGTGAAGTCTCCCCACTTAACACCAACTCAATCGTCAAGGTAGTTGTGCCGATCGCGCTGCGCAGCAATCAGCCTTACCAGGTTGCTGTTTCGATGTCGGGACTGAGCAACGCCAACTCCGAAGCTGTGCAAGCGTCGGATGTTGGTTTCGGTCTCCAGAACATTCGTGTACTGGGTGGCGCCGGCAAAATCTGCACGCAGAGCACCCACCTCATCCGCTCACCTTTTGACAATGATCCCGCGACCGCGGCGACAGTAGGAGCTAGTGGTCGCGTTTCGTATACATCATCGCTCGGCAATTTATCGGGTTCGACCGTCATTCTAAGTGGTCCACAACTCTCGAAGAACAACAGCGCGATTCGTCAGCAGAGTGACGGCTACGTTTTTGATGCCATCTTCACTCTGACGCCGCAGTTCTTTGCCTCCGGAATTTCCTCCGCCACTCTCATCTTTACCATCTCAGCTGGTCCCAACGTTCCCTGTTGAAAGGTCTCCAGATCGATGCCGACTGCAAACAACATGTCGCGATTCACAGCATTTCTATTTTGGATTCTGATTTCAGTGGTTTGCGTGAGCGCGCAAAGCCCGCAGCCCGAACCGACGCCCAAACCGTCTGGTAATGGAATCTCGCTGGCGCCGGCGCGGCTTGAACTCGAGATGCAGCCCGGTCAGGAAACAACAGTCGTCGTGAATCTCGACTATCACAGCATGGCGGACAAAGCTCAACCGGTTCGCATCGTCGCGAGTTTGAACGATTGGACCATCGATCGAAACGGCCAGGTGCAGTTTGAAAGAGCGAACAAGTTGCCCAACTCGGCGAGCTCGTGGCTGATCTACAGTCCCGCTGAAACAACTGTGATACCGGGAAATCTACACACGATCCGGGTCACTGTCTCAGTGCCGAAAGATGCGACACCCGGAGATCACCTGAGTGCGCTGATCATCGAACAGCGTCCCGACAACATCAAGCTGCTGGATGAAAACCGCCGGCAGGTGGTGATTCGTTATCGAATGGCAGCAGTGTTTTATATCAAGGTGCCGCAACTGCGTCGCCAGGGTTCTCTGGAGAGTCTTCGCGCTGAAGCGACTGCGGATCAGGTCGTTGTAACTCCCCTGCTCAAGAACGCGGGCAACAGTGTGATTCGTCCACTCACTTCGCTCAAGGTGATGGACAGCTCGGGCATTTCTGTCGCGGAGTTGCCACAGAAAGAATCGTTACCAGTGCTTGGCGGTGCTGAATTACTTCAGCCGCTCGTGCTCGAAACGCATCTCGCGCCCGGCACTTACACAGTGAAATATCGGGTGGATTTTCAGGATGGCAGCAGGCCGACTGAAGGCGTCACTGAATTGCTGATCCCGCAGTCGCAACGAGCGTCAGGTGGAACAGCGACTCGCGGTCTCGCTGCGGGTTCAAACGAATGAGCAGTGTTATTTCCAAAGCATTGTTTGGCGAGTCGAGCGTGCCTCCGAACGAAACGCGTGGTCCACTCGCTACGAGCAAGGGTCCGGAAAGATTCAGATCGAACTTGGGCGCGGGTTTGAGTGCATTGACTGCCAGCGGCGAAACGAGCGTTCCGGTGGCGTGCACGTCGGTGATTTTCAATTCGGCTATTTGAGACTCTAAAACGGCCGAGAGTTTGAAACTGGTATTTGAACGCACGAGCAAGGGGATGCGAATAACCGGATCGTCGCCCGACATCGTTATTCGCAGGGTGTTACGACCGCTGCTCACAAGGCTCACGTTGCTCTGTGAAAAAGTTGGTGCGACCGAAAGAGCGACGGTCTCGCTAACGGTGCCTTGCAGCAGCACGCGGCCTGTTTGCGCCTCAACGCCGGCAGGCACAATAAACAACCCCGCTAAAAGCGTGAAGACATAACGACACTTCAGCATTAACCGTCTCGCCGGCATCAAGTGAGAACTCCTGAGTAGATTCTTGAGTTTATAACACACTCAATACCGGGCCACTTCTAGTAAAAGCATGACAGCCTCAAAGAAGCATAAATTATTTCGTTTAAGCTTGTTGTGCTTCGTGTGCCTCTTTGTGGCGCAGACTGCGCTCGCGAATAAGAGCGATGCAGCGAAGGCCGCGACTCCTCCGAAACCCGCAGCAGCGCAGGAACAATCGGTAATCATCGTCAACGAGCGCGCACTCGTTGGACCAAACAGTGCCGCGCAGTTACGTGGTGGACGACTGTTTCTTCCCGTTGCAACCATCGCGCAGGCCCTCGGTGACACGTTCAGTTCTGATTCGACCTTGCGCGTCGTGACGATTCGTCGGCAAACCGGAACGACCGCGATCTTCAATGCGCCGCTGAACGAAGTGCGCGAGAATGGCGCGCTTGTTCTTACTGTTTCGGGAACCGCTGATCTGGTCTTTCCGCCCAGTTCGAGCGAGTTGATGTTACCCGCCGAAATCGTGGCGGCGCTGTTGGATGTTGTAGTTCGTCGCGACGAGAGCCGCGCCATCGTGATCACTCGCAAAGGCGTTCAAGCGGAAACGATTCGCAGTGGATCCAAACATGCACCGTGGCAACTCTTTCAACTCGAGTACGACTACAACTTCAGTCGTTACACCGGGTGGGCGGATCACAACCTCGTGCTGCGCGGCACTGGTCGCGTCGGTGATGCACGATTGAGTTTCATTACCAATTCCTCGGTCGGCATGACGCACAATTCGTCTCGTTTGTTGGGCGGAACTGTCAGGCTGGATCGCCAGAATGGTCAAAGCTTCGTTGGCGGCGAGTTTGGTACGGGTACAGACGTTGAGTTTCTGAGCGCGGCAGTACGCGGCGGCCTCGTGCAACTGCCTTTCGATCGTGTGCGACTCGATTTTTTCGGCGGCCAAACAACTTCAGGAATATTCCAGACCCAGCCAACCGACAACTTGCGATTGAACCCTTACTCGGTCCGGTACGACACGACAATCTTTGGGGCTTTGGCAACAACTGCCACGCACGCACCACTTCAATCAGACTTCACGGTCTCTGCGGGCGTCATGCACTTCGGCGGCTCGAGTCGCAGCGGAAACCTCGTCGCCGGTGGCGTTAAATACATCTCCGGTCTGAATCGTTTTCAGGCTGACGTCGCGATGGGCCAATTCTCGGGAATCGATCGCACTGGAACCAAAACCAGCGGCGCGGACCTCGCGGTCAATCTCACTGGTTCATATCACCTGACCGAACAATTGCTCGTGCAGGGTCGCTATACTTACGTTGGTCCAACTTTCCTGAGTCCGCAGAGTGGACTGAACGAACCCAACAATCTCGTGGCGGCAGGTGTGACATGGCAACCGCGGCGATGGCTCACGGCAGCCGTAACCGGTAGCACTGCAACTACACCCGGACGCCTCGGCCAATTCAATCGTTATGTCACCGCGAACGTAAGTATCGCGCCCAATAACGACTGGCCGTCGATCTTCATCACTCACACGCAAACAGGCACCACACAACTGCGAAACGCGGCCTTCACGTTGATTACTGCGACGAAGAAATTTAATCGCTGGAACATGTTTTTCAACGGCTCACGCGTGAAGACGTTCGGGAACTCGGCTCTCAACGCGCAAGTCGGCGGCAACGTTCGCATCAACGAGTGGAATACGCTCGAGCTCAGCCAGTCGCTGGGCAGTCATGGTCTTTTCAGCGGCATGGCGACGTGGCAGG
This sequence comes from Pyrinomonadaceae bacterium, assembly GCA_035257785.1. Classification (GTDB taxonomy): domain Bacteria; phylum Acidobacteriota; class Blastocatellia; order Pyrinomonadales; family Pyrinomonadaceae; genus PSRF01. Next base: position 1,202 of record DATEWS010000329.1, on the reverse strand, counting down.
TCTCGAACTTATTTAACAATCGTCTTGGATTTAGCGGTGGCCTTGGTTATACAAGAAGCAACACCGCCTTTCACACTTCGGAACATCTGTCAGCTTCGATGAAGTTGCCGCGACAGAGCACGCTGCAATTCAGTTATCTACGTACTGAAACCGGCACGACCGCATTGCTCTCGTTACGTGGTCTGCTTTTCAGTTCAAAACGAGCCGAGCGCGCGATCAATGGTCCACTCGCGGACTTGAATTCTTATGCGTCCGTTTATGGCCGCGTCTACCAGGACGTAAATCTCAATGGCCGCTTCGATCAAGGCATCGATCAGCCACAGGCAAACGCGCGTGTTCGTGTTGATGGAAACCGTTACGTGGTTTCAGATGTTAATGGCAATTTCCGCGTCGACAGCGTTGCGCGCGGTGAACATGCAGTCTATCTCGATCTGTTATCGGTGCGTGCTGATCTAACGTTGTTGGACCAGACACAGCAAGAGATCACGATCGAAGGCAGTCGCGACACTATTGTCGATTTTCGTGTCGTGCGTACCGGCCGCATCAGTGGAATCGTGTGGCTTGATTTGAACGAGAATGGACAATTGGATCAGTCAGAGCAACCTTTAGCTGACGTGCGCGTTGTGACGGGCAGCGGCCGCGATACGCTCACCGATGCAAACGGTTACTTCATCATCGGTGACTTGCCACCCGGCGAGCACATACTTTTGTTGGACGAAAAAACTATCCCCGAACGAACCCGCTCTGTTTCCGGCTCGCAAACGATCAAAGTGTCAGCCGGCAACGAAACGTCCACCTTGTTCCCGGTTGCACCGCTGCCGGATCAGATCAAAAAATTCCCACGCGATTAGGAGTCGGGCGTTAGATGAAGTCAGTACCGTAACGCGATAGCATCGGGTCGTGTGCGCGAGACTGACCCGACGCTACCGTGTTACGGTACTGACCTCACCTCGTCCAACTATGGTTTTTACTTAAGACAAAAGCTGGCTATACTCTGATCATTTAAGTGACGCAGTCGACAGTTCGAGCAAATAGAATTCGAGTCCGAGCGCATCAGATGCGCCGGCGCGTCACACTTACCCGCAGAAAAATCGAACGAATCTCTCGCACCGCCACTCTCGGCGGTCTTTTCTTATCCTTTTTCAAAATCGGCCTGGTTGGTTTTGGCGGCGGCATCGCCGTCCTCGCGATGATCCGGAACG
>DATEWS010000328.1:0-8358 GCA_035257785.1 Pyrinomonadaceae bacterium | reverse complement strand
TCCAGCGCCGAGCACCGCCACACTCGATTGCCCTTTCAAATGTTTGCGAATCAGACTGCCATACGATTGGCTTCCCAGATTTTGCAGATGATGATGGCGTACTTGCCGCGCATCCACGAGCAAGTCTGTAGTCAGGTCGCGCAGGAACTTGCCCCACGCTGTGTCTGGAAATGCCACGGACGTGCGAAACTTGCGGAACTGACCCATGACGGCATTCTCGCCAACGAGAGGAGAATGCAGACCGCAGATCACCTCCAGAAGAAACTGGTAAGCCTCGCGTCCTGAGTAAATCTCCAGCTCCGAGGAAATCCGCGGATCCAGCTCACTTCGATGTAGGAACACGATCCGCCGCAGGCAGGTTTGCCATTGTAAGTTTGTGAGCGCCGCCGGCAGTGCCTCGGTGCTGCTGGCGCGAAGATTGACGATGACCAAATCATTCAGCATCACTAGTTAACGCGGAAAAATCGGCGCAATAGGTCACAAACTTTTTCACTTCGGCCAACATCAACTGGGCGGCAGTCTCATTTGCCTCGCTATCCCTAAGCCCCTCGAGCCGTGACGAAACGTTTGGCCAGTCGCCTTTTGTTTGCCCTGACAAGACGAACAGATTCTCAAACTCCCAGAGCGCCTCGTCTGACTTGAACGGGTCGACGAGCCGACTGTAAAGCGGTACGCGCGCGCCGGCCGCGGCGGCCTCATACGAGGCCCGCATTGCGTGCTCAAATTCCTTGTGATAGAGCAACGCTTCGGCCTGCGAGATTAGTTCACGGGCCGTTTCGATCTGCGGTACGACTTCAGGAACAATCTTGTCAGCACATTCGCCTTTGACTCCCGGACGCACTGCGAATCGTTCATTCTCGTGTCCGTAATCCTGGTAGAACGAAGGATCTGCTTCGAACGACGGCACTGCGCGCCACCGTTCGAGCTCCGCTCTCAGTCTCGAGTCACCAACGCGGTTAACAAACGCACCGAACTCTTCAGCGTCCACACGTTCTTCGTTAAATAGTTGCAGCAGCGTTTCGACAACATTGATTGAATGCTTCGCCGGAAACTTTCCCAACAGATGAGCGAACCGCGCCGACTCCGGATCGGTTTGTCCGCCGAGAAACAGTTGATGGGCCGGAACAGTTTTGCCCTCGTGCGTTAGTGCGGCGGCGTGAAAGCCGATGTCCGCGATACCGTGTTGCGCACAACCATTCGGGCAACCAGAAATTTTGACCTTCAATGGGCGCGCCAACTCGCGATACTTTGCCAATGGACCATCGAAGCTCTCCGAAATCGCGCTGCCGAGACCCTTTGCCGAAGCGATTCCCAGCCGGCACGTGTCAGCGCCCGGACAGGTAGTGACGTCAGTCACTGTCCCGGCTCCCAACTCGCCTAATTCAATCTGTTTCAGCGTTGCGTAAAGGTCCGGCAGCTTCTCTTCGCGTACATACGGAAGAAACAGATTTTGATCGATCGAGATTCTTAACTGTCTCCCAGAAAAGCGCTCCGCCACATCAGCCAATCGACGGGCTTTTTCCGAAGTGATATCACCTAATTTCAAACGCACATGCACGCCGCGATATCCCGGCTGTTTATGTTCGACAACCGAATCGCGCGCCCAGGCACGAAAGTCCTCATCGTCAGTTCTTGGGTCAAGCAACCGCAATCCGTTTCGCTGTGAAGTGAACGCCGGCTCGAGTGTGTTTTCGAAGTAATCGGCGATATCCACTGGACCAACTCGTTCGCGCTCATTTTCGAGGGCCGCGATGAAGGCATCCCAACCCATCGACTGAATGAGAAACTTCATGCGGGCTTTCATCCGTGCTTTCCGTTCACCGTAACGATCGAAGAGACGAACAACCGAAGCCGCGAGGTTCAGGATCTCTTCTGCGGGCAGGAACTCTTTGTAGAGTTGGGCCATGTGCGGAGTCGTGCCGAGTCCACCACCTAGGAAAACACGAAATCCTCGCCGGCCTGCTTGCGTGGTGGCCCACAAACCAATGTCGTGAATCCGCAGTGCGGAATGATCTTCAGCACAGCCTTCGAACGTGATCTTGATCTTGCGTCCCATGTTCTGGTTGTACTTGTTACGTATGAGATAGCGACACAAAGCATCAGCGTAAGGGGTAACGTCGAAAGCTTCGGTCGGAGAGGTGCCGGCGCGATAGCACGTGGTGATGTTGCGCACCGTGTTGCCGCAAGCCTCGCGCGTCGTCATGCCTCCGGCCGCGAGATAACGCAGCAGATCGGGCGACTGTTCGAGCTTGACGTAATAGATTTGCGCATCCTCGCGAGTCGTGAAATGGATGAAGCCACTGCCGAAACGATCGGCTGCATCGCCGAGCAATGCGAGATGATCTGCGGTGAGGTATCCGCCGGGAATCTTGATGCGCTGCATTTGCACACCTTCCTGACGCTGTGCGTACGTGCCGAACGTGAGACGCAGTTTTTGCATCTTGGTTTCGTTCACTTCACCTGCGCGATATTTCTTTATCTGTTCCTCGTAGTAGGCGAGTTCTTCCTGAATGTGGTCAGGAATTGTTGGTGCGTTAGTTTGTGCGCAGTTTACTTTCATAATCAGACACTTCCTTCCAAACATTCTGTTCGTGCTGCCCAGCTTGGACACTCAGTACAGGGAGCGATAGCGACCTGGTCAGTGATCAGCGTGCGATCTTCCATAATGATTTCTGGCTTCCATCGTTGACCAGGTCGCTATCGCTCCCTGTACTGACTGTCTCCAAGCCGGACGTCAACCCTTGAGGCAAAGCCGCGCTACTCTCTGCCAACACCGAGTAGTTCACCACTCCAACCCGAACTCGATCGCCGATGTGAAGTTTCGCGGCATTTGCATCAGGCTTCAGACGCGTTACGAGAATCGTAGCTCCGTCATGGTCCAGATCCACCGATACACGTTCGTAAGCACCAGCAAACGCGACCTGCCTGACAACACCGTTCGCAAGGTGATAACAGTCCCAAAGCGGCGCATTCGACGTTGCGAGACGCACGTCCTCCGGACGGAAAACCAAACTGACCGCCTGGCGATCGTGAAAATTGTTTGACCGCTCTGGTAAAGGCAGCAGCTCACAACCAACTTTCACCAAACCGCGCACGATCTCGCCTGCGAGCTGATTGGCGCGACCGAGAAATGTGGCTACGTACTCAGTCGCGGAGTGATCGTAAACTTCCTGCGGCGTGCCAATCTGTTCGATATGGCCCGAGTTGATTACGGCAATACGATCTCCCAATTCGAGTGCTTCTTCCTGATCGTGCGTGATGAAGATGGCGGGCACGTTTACGTTTCTTAGCAACACTCGAATTTCGCTGCGGAGCCGAGTGCGTGTTTGTGCATCGAGTGCGCCGAACGGTTCGTCAAACAGCAAAACCTCCGGCCGATAAGCCAACGTGCGCGCGATCGCGACTCGCTGTTGCTGTCCTCCTGAAAGTTGCGATGGGTATTTGTTCGCATGTTCCTTGAGGCGCACCAGTTCAAGCAAACTATCAACGGCTGCTCGAATGTCTCTGCGGTTGCGTCGTCTAATCTTCAGCCCGTAGCCGATGTTTTGTGCCACCGTCATCTTTGGAAACAGCGCGTACGACTGAAATATGACGCCGACTCCACGCTCACGCGCAGGCAAGTCAGTTACATCCCTGCCGTGCAGGATCACCCGACCTGTGTCCGGCTGCTCGAGACCGGCAATGATTCGCAGGATAGTTGTCTTTCCGCTTCCGGATGCACCAAGCAGCACGAGCGTCTCGCCCTCTGCGATATCAAAACTGATTTGGTCCAGCACCGGTGTGTTCCCAAAGTGTTTGCTTAGACCGCTAACACTCGCGGCGATACGTCGAGGCTTGGGCGCGTCAACCTTGTCGACGACGTGTGGAACAAACGCTGTGATTTCGCGTGCGGCAAGCATGTTAGTTCGCGTCCATCCGATCGCGCGCAAAGAAGAGCACGCTGAAAATCAAAAACGAAAACAATGCCAGGACGATCGCAATTGCATTGGCGGCTTCAATCTGGCCTTCGTTGAACTTTGCAAAGATGTAGAGCGGCGCAGTCTGAGTACGAGCCGCCAGATTTCCTGACACCAGGATCGTCGATCCGAATTCACCGACCGCGCGGGCGAACGTTAAGAGCGCTCCGGAAACTATTGCGCCGCGCAATGACGGCAGTGTGACGTGCCAGAACGTTTGCCAACGTGACGCGCCAATCGTTGCTGACGCCTCTTCGAGCGAATGGTTCATCGTATCGAACACGGCTTTCGTCACTCCAAACGCAAGCGGAAAGGTGACGAAGATGTTCGCGAAAATGATGGCGCCCGCAGTAAACATGATTTGAATACCGTGCGGCGCCAGCAGGCGGCCGAGCGTGCCGTAAGGTCCCCACAAAAGCAGTAAAGCAAAACCTGCTACAGCGGTCGGAATGGCCGTCGGTAACGAGATGGTGACGATGAGCGCGTTGCGGCCCCAGAACACGTAACGTGACAACACGTACGCGGCAAACAATCCAAACAGAACGTTGAATACGGTGGCCCAGAAACTCGTTACGAGCGAAAGTTTCAAAGCGAAGATTGCTTCCGGCGCAGTCAGTGCAGACCAGAACCGCGGCAGTCCCTGGCTGGTTCCGAAGATGAAGATCGACGCGAGTGGCAGCAACACTAATGGCAGCATCAGAACGATCAGGGTCCCAATGCTCAAGGGCCTGGCGACATCAAAACCTCGCACGTGACGTATTGTTGAGACTGCGGCGCTCATTCCGTGATCCTTTTTCCGTAGAAATACCGTTTCACCCTGAACACAAATCGCGTTTGGGTCGACTTATCGATCGAGATCGCCACCTGGACGTCGTTGCATTTCTGCGTGTCTGATTTGTCGATCGAAAGATGCTCCGAGTACTCGGCCGCGCAAACACTGCGCATTCCGATTATGAGCAACGCCGTCGCCAGAATCAGGACACTGCATCGTTTGCGTTTCATAGAATTGCCCAGCCTCCCGTTCCTGATTCGCGTTCGGTAACACGTTGATAAGGCATGTGGGCAGCTTCGCCGTCTTCGCCAAGAAGGCGTTGCTTCGCTAACTCTTTGAGAATCTTTTCAGTGCTCTGGTCCAACGTTTCGACATCGGTTGATACCACCACTTCCGGGGCGAGTGGTTCTTCATACGGATCCGAAACACCCGTGAACTCTTTGATCTCGCCGGCGAGTGCCTTCTTGTACAAACCTTTGACATCGCGCTCCGCCAGAACCGCAATCGGACACTTCACATAAACTTCGATGAACAGCGCCCCATCGTTTTCAACCAAACGCCGGACTTCGTCGCGAACATCCCGATATGGCGAGATCGCGGCGGTGATCACGCCGACGCCGTTGCGCGACAGTAGACGACTGACGTAACCAATGCGCCGGATATTTGTGTCGCGATCCTCCTTCGAAAAGCCGAGGCCCTTCGAAAGATTTGTGCGCACTTCATCACCATCCAAGACTTCGATTGCTAGACCACGATTAACCAGCACGCGTACCAACTCGGTTGTCAGCGTTGTCTTTCCAGCGCCTGACAATCCGGTCATCCATAAAGTGAATCCTTTTTGCTTTGACATGATGTACTCCGTTTATGATTTCGTTCTCATCTAAATAATCCGCGCCATTGTTCGTGACGCGGCGTACGCTTCAATCAACACCTGCGCTACTTCCGGTCTTGAAAACTCGATCGGCGGTAACTGTCCCGCGTTCAGCAGTTCTCGCACTCTCGTTCCCGAGAGCGTTACGTGTTGCGACTGATCGTGTGGACACGTCTTCGTAGACGCCATCGCGCCGCATGATTTGCAGTAAAACGTGTGTTCGAAAAAGAGTGGCGTGATGCCTAGCTCGTGCGGTTCAAACTCGTCGAAGATGTAGTGCGCATCGTAAGTGCCGTAGTAGTTGCCGACACCCGCGTGATCTCGGCCGACGATGAAGTGTGAACAACCATAGTTCTTACGAATGAGTGCGTGGAAGACTGCCTCTCGTGGTCCAGCGTAGCGCATCGCGGCCGGCATCACTGCGAGAACAGTGCGCGCGACTGGATAGTAGTGGGCCAGGATCTTTTCATACGATCGCATTCTGACGTCAGCAGGAACGTCATCTGATTTCGTTTCGCCAACCAGCGGATGCAGCAACAATCCGTCGGCAATCTCCATCGCGCACTTCTGGATGTACTCGTGTGCTCGATGAACAGGGTTGCGAGTTTGAAACGCAACGACTCTGCGCCAACCCCGATCCTTGAAGATCGTCCTGGTCTCACTCGGGTCCTTGCGATAGTCCGGGAATGAAACGCCGTCCGGACGGTTAACCAGACTGATGCGTCCACCCAACAGCCAATCACCCTGGTTGTAGAGCGCTTGAACTCCCGGATGGAGCTCGTCTGTAGTGCGATAGACCAACTCGGCGTATCGCGCTTTGCCATACGTGTATTTCTCTTCAAGATGCAAAACGCCGAGCAGCAGATGATCCTGATAAAGAGCGACATCTTTTTTGACAGAGAGTCGCCTGGCGTCATCAATCGAAACCGCGAGCGTGATCGGGATGGACCAAACCACTCCGTTCGCCAGCCGCATGTTGGAGCAAACCGAGTGATAATCGGCCTCGCCCATAAATCCTTCGATTGGCGAGTAAGCTCCGGTCGCAATCATCAATAGATCAGAAATTTGCCGGGCATCGAGTTGTAGACGCGGCATTCCTGAAGCAGCTCGCATGAGCTGATCTCTTTCACGTCTCGTTACTTCTCTGTTCACGAGAATGCCGCCATGTGGATTTGTAAGTTTCATTGGATTAGTCCTTCAAATAATTTAATTTTCTTATTAACCACCCTGATGCAAACCGCACTCAGTCTTCTGAAAACCACGCCAACGTCCGGCACGCTGGTCCTCGTTGATCTGCACGGGCGTCGTGCATGGTTGGCATCCGATAGACGAATAGCCCTGGTCGTAGAGCGGGTTGTATGGAACGTCGTTTTCCCGGACGTACTTCCAGACTTGTTGCTTCGTCCAACCAGCAAGTGGATTGATCTTGATGCGTCCGAATTTGGCGTCCTCTTCAATCACGTGCGCGTGTGCGCGGGCCGGTGATTGATCGCGACGAATGGCTGTAATCCAGGCGCGCAGACCCGAAAGCATTTGCTTGAGCGGCTCGACCTTTCGCAGACGGCAGCAGAGATCGGGATCGCGGTCCCAGAGTTTTTCTCCATGCCTGAGTGCTTGCTGTTCGAGTGAGCGCGCCGCGCTGTGTCTTTCGAAGTGAACGCCGTAGCGCTCGGCGAGTCGATCGCGCAGCTCGTAAGTTTCCGGGAAAAGCAAATCTGTATCGAGATAGAAAATGCGCGCGGAAGGATCGATGCGAGCAACCATATCGACGAGAATGCAACCCTCTGTTCCAAAGCCCGTTGCGAGCGCAACGTCAGAACCAAACTCATCGAGGGCCCACTTCAAAACAGTTTGTGGAGCAGCATTCTCGAAGTCGTTTGGTAAGCTAAAAAGCTCGCCGTCGATGATGTGAAAGTTTCGTGCGGTGGTAACTCTCATGATCGTTTTCGCTGTTTATGCAGCAGCCTCCATTTGCTTTTCTTGACTGAAGTTCTTTCCGAACCAGTTCAACTCGTCACGCAGACGAACAACTTCGCCAATCACGATCACCGCCGGCGCTAGCAACCCTTCGCGCTCGACGAGGTCTGCGATATTCATCAACGAACCCACGACGGTTTGTTGTGTTTCGTAAGTGCCCCAACGAATCACTGCGACTGGTGTGTTTGCTGAACGCCCGTTGGCAATCAGTTCAGCAGCGATGCAGCGAATGTGAGTTACACCCATCAGTACGAGTATTGTGTCTGCGGCTCGAGCACTGCGAAGTTGTGATGAGAACTCACCATCGCCGGCGCGTGCCGCACTAACGATTGCGACTGACGACGATAGACCACGATGCGTCACCGGAATTCCCGCGTATGCAGGCACTGCGAGAGCCGAACTGATGCCGGGAACGATTTCAAAGGGGATCCGCGCCGCGCTGAGAGCGCGTGCCTCTTCGCCCCCGCGACCGAAGAGGAACGGATCCCCGCCCTTGAGTCGAACAACCTGCTTTCCCTGTCTCGCTTTCTGAATTAAGAGCCGGTTGATTTGATCCTGCGGAGTTTGATTTCCACCACCCACCTTGCCGGCGTAGAAACGTTCAGCTTCTGCCGGTACATGTGCGAGTACGTCAGGGTCAATCAGGTAGTCGTAGACGACTACTTCTGCTTTTCGCAGCAGGTTGAATGCTTTTACAGTGAGAAGATCGGGACTGCCTGGCCCAGCGCCCACAAGGTAAACCTTGCCCGCGGTGTCTTGCGTTGTGACTGTTTCGCGGATGC